>JANYAH010000133.1 GCA_025361425.1 Candidatus Solibacter sp.
GCTGCCATTGGCGGCGCAGCGGAAACCGGGCAGCCAACTCGACAAGCTGCCCTCCAATATGGAGGTGCTGACGCATTTCGGCGAGCGCGCCGATATTTCGCCGGACAACCAGCGCGTCGCCTTCATGGCCAAGAGCTTTGGGGACGCCTTTGCGATCGACCTGAAAACCCGCGAGATCCGCTGCCTGACCTGCAATGTCCCGGGCGCGAATTTCCTGCGGGTGATGCATCTGGTGACGGGCGACTACCTCCTGATCGGACCCGGCCCCGGCCGCTTCGAGGACATTCGCACCAGCCGCAGCCGGGACAATGAACTGTGGTTTCTCAGCAAGGAACGCGGCGCCAAGCCAGTCAAGCTGGGCCAAAAGATGAGCGAGGGGGCGGCCATTTCCAAGAAGAGTTTGAAGATTGCGTTTTCGCAGGTGCGCGATCAGGCGCCGGACCTGGCGCCGGAAGCCTCGCGCCTGATTGTCGCGGACGTGGACGTCTCGGCTACTCCGCCCAAGCTGGTGAACCAGAAAACGGTTCACCAGAGCAAGGACCGGAATTGCGTTTTGGAGGCCCAGGATTTCTACGACAACGACAGCAAGATGGTTTTTACCTGCTACGAACCGCAGGGCCTGGCATCGGCCATGGGCCTCGATCTGAAGACCGGGCAGGTGACCAATTTCTCAAAGGCACCGGGTACGTACAACGAACCCGAGGGTATCTTCCCCGATGGGCAGTACACGTGCGTGGAAGGCGACCGGCAGGTGGACCAACTCGGCGGCAAGCGCGGCGGGTCTAACATCGACATCTGGAAACTGAAACTCGACGGCAGCGGGAAGGATTTCGTGCGGCTCACGCACTTCAACGATTACGAATTCGGGAAGGCGTCGAACCCGGTGGTGTCCACGGACGGGCGCTTCATGGCATTTCAGACGGCGAACACCGCCGACCCCGCGGGCGTGGGGTACGGCATCGTGCTGTACTGGTTCCGCAAGTAAGGCGCTCGCGGTCTGCCCTATCGGCGAGCGCACTGTTCGGCAAGACGGAAAAACTATGAAAGAGAAATTGCAGGATGCGATTAGGCGGCGTCCGCTGCTGGGCGATGGCGCGATGGGCACGCAATTGATGCTGGCCGGGCTCGAGCCGGGGAACTGCGGGGAGGCCTGGAACCTGACGCACCCCGCTCTGGTGCTGGCGATCCAGCGGCGCTATGCCGAGGCGGGTTCGGACTGCATCCTGACGAACACGTTCGGCGGGTCGCGCATCATGTTGAACCGCCATTCCCACGCGGGCGAGGTGGTGGAGATCAACCAGGCCGCGGTGGCGATTGCGCGGGAGGCGTTCGCAGGCCGTCCGGGATACGCGATTGGCGATATCGGGCCGTTTGGCGGGTTGATGGAGCCCTACGGCGATTTCACGGAAGCCCAAGTGCGTGAGGCTTTCGAGGAACAGGCGGGGGCTTTGGTGGATGCCGGGGCGGACGCGATCCTGATTGAGACCCAGACCTCGCTGGAAGAACTGACACTGGGCATACAGGCGGCGAAGCAGGCGGGCGCGCCGTGCATCATCGGCTCCATGGCGTTCGATGTCACGTTGGACGGCTCCACTTTCCGCACGATGATGGGTATCGACCCGGAGCGCGCGGCCGAATGCATGCAAGAGCAGGGTGCGGATATCGTCGCATTGAATTGCGGCACGGGAATGGATATGGAGCGGGCGCGGCAGGCGGTGGTGCGATACAAGCGCGTCACCGATTTGCCAGTGATGGCGCAGCCCAATGCGGGGCATCCCAAGCTGGTGGAGATGAAAGTGATCTACGATGAGACTGCGCAACAGATGGTGAGGGGCGTTGTGCCGCTGCTGGAGGCGGGCGTCAATATTCTGGGCGCCTGCTGCGGCAGTTCGCCGGAACACATCCGCGCGTTCCGAAGCGCGATGGACGAGTTCTCGAGGAGTAAGGGATTATGGGGAAGTGGCGCCCGGAATGAAAACCAAACCGTGTGACGTCTATGCCGATCAATGGGAAATTTGGCGAAGCCCCCTTCACGCCCGGTCGCCGTCGCGATGGGCGGGTAGCGCCCCGCCCGCCGGAGCCTTTTTGTAGTTTTCCACCTTCGTCCCGACTGGCCCGGTCTTAGTCCGGGTCAGAAGTTCCGACTGTTCCTTCGGCGTCATCTTATGGAACGCTTTCACGGTGGCGACGTTCTGCCGCAGTTCTTCCACGGTGGTGGCGCCGGAGACTACGGTATCGACGTCCTGGCTGAGGGTGAAGCGGAGGCACTCGGCGTACGAGGCGATCTTGTTCTTTCCGATCCCGCCCATGGCATTGCACTTCATCGCCAACAAGCCCAAGCCTTTCGCGCGGACCTTGGGCAGCACGTTCTCAATGAAGCTGAGGTAGTGCGGGTCCACCAGATTGACCGGATGCTGCACGGTTTCCCAGCCATCGTAGCTGGCTAGTAAGCGCTGATGCACCTCCGGATCGGCGTGGCCGGTGAAGCCGATGTGGCGCACTTTGCCCTGTTTCTTAGCCTGGACAAAAGCTTCCAGCGATCCACCAGGCCCCAGGATCTTATCGACCTCAGCCTGGGTGACCACCTCGTGACACTGCCAGAGGTCGAGGTAATCGGTCTTCATGGCGCGGAGCGTGGCTTCCAACTGCCCCATGGCTTCGTCGCGCGTCCGCAACTCAGCCTTGGACATGAGGAAGACCTTCTGCCGGATGCTGCCGGTGATGACTTTGCCATAGCAGGCGTCGCTCTCGCCGTTGTTGTACTTGCGGGCGCTGTCGAAGAAGTTGATTCCCAGATCGAGGGCGCTGCGGATAATCTTGAGGGCGTTCTCCTCAGTGCCGAAGCGCATGTGGGCGCCGCCGAGCGTGATGCGCGTGACCTGTAACCCGGTGTTGCCCAGTTTGGCCATGGGGATGGGCGTATCGGCATACGCGGCGAGTTCGGCCGCCAGCACCGCCGAAGAAGAAGCTTGCAGAAACTGTCTACGATTCATGATCGGCTCCTTAGATGGCATCATACCCCGCCGCCGGGCTGCGGTTGCGCGCTCTCGCGTTTCACCCACCGGTAGGCCGCCACCGAGTTCTTCCAGAAATACTTCTC
>JANYAH010000261.1 GCA_025361425.1 Candidatus Solibacter sp.
AAAGCCGACTCCTCTCAACGCGAAACCGTTGCCCGGCCGATGACCGAGAAGGAACGGAAGAGGAAGGAAGAGAAGCTCCGCAAAGAGCTGGAGACGCCGTACCGCAAGTGGCTCAATGAGGACGTGGCGTACATCATCACCGACGAGGAACGCACGGCGTTCAAGCGGTTGCAGACCGACGAAGAGCGCGAGCAGTTCATCGAGCAGTTCTGGCTGCGGCGCGACCCCACGCCGGATTCCATCGAGAACGAATTCAAGGAAGAGCACTACCGGCGCATCGCCTACACCAACGAGAACTTCGCTTCGGGCATCCCGGGGTGGAAGACGGATCGTGGGCGGATTTACATCACATACGGACCGCCGGATGAGAAGGAGACGCATCCTTCGGGCGGCACCTATGAGCGTCCTTCGGAAGAGGGCGGCGGCACCACCTCCACCTTCCCGTTCGAGACGTGGCGCTACCGGTACATCGAAGGCGTGGGCAGCGACATCATTATTGAGTTCGTGGATCCCACCATGTCGGGCGAGTATCGCATGACCATGGACCCGTCGGAAAAGGACGCGCTCTTGTACGTGCCGGGCGCCGGCCTCACCATGATGGAACAGATGGGGATGAGCAGCAAGAATGACCGCTTCAACCGCACCGATGGGACACATCTAGGCGTGCCGTTCGGGGCCCAGACCGAGAAGATGAACCAGTTTAACCGATTGGAGCAGTTCGCCAAGTTGCAGCGCCCGCCGCCGGTGAAGTTCAAAGATCTGGAAGCCGCCGTGAATTCGCGCGTCAGCTACAACATTCTTCCCATGAAGGTGCGCGCGGATTTCTTCCCGCTCACGGAAGCCAGCGTGCTAACCTTCGTCACCCTGCAATTCGATAATAAGGACCTACAGTTCCATGCCAAGGACGGCGTGCAGAAGGCGGCGGTGAACATTTTCGGCAAAGTCAGCACCATGACACGGCGCATCGTCACCAACTTCGAGGACACCGTGGAAGTCACCAGCCCCCCGGAGTACCTGCAACAGACGGCGCAGCGCAAGTCGATCTACAACAAGAGCGTGCCGCTAGCGCCGGGGACGTACCGCTTGAATGTGGTGGCCAAAGACGTGGTGGGCGGCAACCTGAACAGCTATGAAGTGGCGCTGGTGGTTCCGCGGATGGACGGCGAGAAGCTGATGGCCAGCAATATCGTGCTGGCGGACCTGATTGAGCACGTGCCCACCAAGAGCATCGGGATGGGGCAGTTCGTGATTGGGACATCGAAGGTGCGGCCGCGCGTGGACGATATCTTCAAGCGCGACGAGAAGATGGGGATCTATTTTAAGATCTATAACTTCGGGACGGACGGCGAAAACCGGATCCCGGACGGCGAAGTCTCCTACGAGGTGACCAGGAACGGCACCAACGAGAAGATTTTCGAAACCACCGAGGACGTGGCGAAGATTCCGGGCGCATCGGCCAACCAGGTAACAGTTGAAAAACTTCTGCCCCTTAAGGACCTGCTGCCGGGGCAATACACGTTACGAGTGAAAATTACCGACAAATTCCGTAAACAGGTGCTCACCCCCTCAGCTCAATTTACGGTAACCTAAGGGATGAGCGGGGGCCCCCCGCTGCAATAGAGCGTCGTTTGATGCTGGAAGTACGGAAGCACAGAAAGGTGGTTTCGCTAGTCCTGGCAGGCGCGGTGTATCTGGCCGGCGCTGGCTTGGGGCAAGCTTCCACTCCGTTTCGCATCTCCGGCGCCATCACGGGGTTCGTGACGGACGCCGCCGGGATACCGCAGATGGGCGCCTCGGTGATCCTGTTTAACCGTCAGGAACACCAGTTCGAGCGGGCGCTCACCAACGACCGCGGCGCTTTCCGGTTCCTCGGGCTTGCGCCCGATCTTTACTCCATCAAAGTCACCCTCGCGGCGTTCGTGCCGGCGATAAAGAAGGGCATTCTGGTGCAGCCCGGAATGGCGAGCGTACTCAACGTCAACCTGAACACGCTGTTTAGCTCAATTCAGTTCGCCTACCCGCCAATTGAAAACGGCAGCCTCATGAGCGATGAATGGAAGTGGGTGCTCCGCAGCGCTTCGCCCACGCGGCCCGTGCTGCGCTTCAACGGCGATGCGGTGGCGAGAAGCACCACGACGGTGGCCTCGCACCGCGCAGCGGTGTTCAGCGATACGCGCGGTGTGTTCAAGCTGTCGGCAGGCGAAGGGTCGCTCGGTTCCGGTACCGGCAATGAGGCGGACCTGGGGACGGCGTTCGCGCTGGCCACATCGCTCTACGGGAACAATATACTGCAGGTGAGCGGCAACCTGGGCTACGGATCGCAGACCGGGGTGCCGACTGCCGCGTTCCGCACCAGCTACAGCCGCAATCTGGGTGGTGGGAGTCCGGAAGTATCGGTGACCATGCGTCAGCTATTCCTGCCGGGCCGGTTGGGTGCGGCGCTGGCGGGGAACGAGGGTGCGCTGCCCATGCTGCGGACTATGGCGGCGAGCTTCGACGATTGCTCGGAACTGACTGATGAACTTTCGGTACAGTACGGCTTCACGCTCAATTCCATCTCGTTCCTGGATCATGTGAATTACGCCAGTCCCTATGCGCGGGTGACGTACTCGCTGGGTGAGAACGGCGAAGTGGCCTTTGCGTACACTTCGGGCGACGCGCGTCCAGATCTGGCGGGCAAGGGACGGCAGGACGCCGATTTGCAGCGCGACTTGAGCACCCTCGGAATGTTCCCGCGGATCAGCTTGCGGCAAGGGCGGCCGAAGATCCAGCGCGGTGAGAATTTCGAACTGGCGTACACGCGCAAGCTGGGCTCGCGCATCTACCAGGTCTCGACGTACCGGGAGAACGTGACCAACGCGGCGCTATCGATTGTGGCGCCGGCGGGGATGTACACGGGCGGCGACATTCTGCCGGACCTGTTCACCGGGACTTCGACGTTTAACGCCGGCGATTATCGCAGCACGGGCTACACGGCGGCGGTGACGCAAAACCTGGGCGAGCACCTGACCGCCACGGTGATGTACGGATCGATGGGAGCCTTGACCGCGGCCAATCGGGAGATCGTCAGCGACAGTCCCGAAGAGTTGCGGAGTATGATTCGCGCGGGGCGGCGTAAGGCGGCCACGGCTCGCGTGACGGCCACGGTACCGTGGACGGGCACGCACCTGATCGCCAGTTACCAGGTGACGGGCGATCGTCGGTGGGCATCGCCGGGACACGGTTACAGCACGGCTTCGGTGCGCCAGATGCCGGGTTTGAACCTCTACGTGCGCCAGATCATCCCTGGGCTGGGCATGCTGCCTTGGCGCATCGAAGCCACCGCCGATCTGCGGAATCTGCTGGCGCAAGGGTACCTTTCGCTCGGCGTCGCGGGCGGTCAGCGGTTGCTGCTGGTGGAGACTCCACGCAGCGTCCGCGGCGGATTGAGTTTCATTTTCTAAGTGAGCACCCCGGCCGAAGCAGAACCAGCGGGCGGCTTTCCGCGTATCGATTCCCACCAGCACTTCACCCCCGAGTACCTTCCCTCGCTGCTGTTTCCCATCCTGAAACGCAATCGGTTTGACGGGTCGGTGGTGGTGACCAGTGTCCCCAGCGTACCGGAGACGCGATGGCTGCTAGGGCTCGCGGCGGAGCACGAGTTTATTCGCGCGGTGGTCGGCTGGGCGGACCTGGCCGATCCGCGAGTGGGCGAGGTGCTGGACGAATATCAGCGGCATCCCAAGTTTCGCGGAGTCTGTTATTGGTTTGAAGGCGAACTGCCGCAAGGGCTCGGCGAACTCCAAAGGCGGGGCCTTACGCTGGATGTGAGTTCGCGGTTTACTCTGCCAATTGTCGAAGCGTTTCCACGCCTGCGGGTCGCGATCGATCATGTGGGCACGGGGCGGGGCATTGCCGCACCCTCCCTGGCGCAATATCCGAATGTGTTTGCCAAAATCAGCGGCCTGATTACGGATGCGCCCACGCAGTGGAAGGCGGCGGACTTTCAGCCGGCGGTGCGGGCGGCGCTGGCGACGTTTGGGCCCGAACGCGTGATGTTCGGCAGCGACTGGCCCAGTTACCTACCGGTGGGAACCTGGAAGGAAGCGTTGGCGGCGTTCACGCAGGCAATCGGCCCGCGGACCCTTCAGACGCGCGAGCATCTGTTGGGCGGCACGGCGCGGCGATTCTACCGGATCGGGGACGCGGCTTGAGGTCCAGGGAACTGGCTGCGAAAGTTACCAGGTCCAACCTTTCAGCCGTCCTCGTACTCACGGCCCTGAACCTGTCCATCTCCTGGCGCCTGCTGAAGATCGAGTACACCAACGCGTTCAGTTCCGTGGAAGGCTATTTCATCGCGATTGCGCGCTATATTTCAGGGCATTGGGGAGACTTTTCGTGGTTTCCGCTATGGCACTGCGGAATGCCCTACCAGGATACGTACGTTCCCCTGTTGCACATGGTGGTGGCGGCCACCGCCGGGCTGGGACACATCCCGGCCGCCCGGGCCTATCACGGCGTGGTTGGCGTCACCTATGCGTTGGGCGCGCCGGCCCTCTACTGGATGGCCGTGCGGTTGGGAGCGCCGCGCGGCGCCGCCTTCCTTTCGGCGCTGTTCTACTCGCTGTTCTCGCCATCCGCCCTGCTGATGGCGGATGTGGCGCGGGATCTCGGCGGTTTGTGGTTCTCCCGGCGGCTCCAGGTATTGACGGTCTATGGGGAGGGCCCGCACATCACCGCCATGACCCTGCTGCCCGTGGTGATTCTGGCGCTCGAAAACGCGCTCGTCAAAAAGACCGGGCGGGCCCTGGCACTGGCGGCCCTCTCCATCGCGCTGGTCTTCCTGACCAACATCCCGGGCACCATGGCGCTCGGGGTGGCCGTGTTCTGTTGGATCTGCGCGCAACCGCGGGACCGGCACCCGTCCGCCTGGATGGTCGCGGCCGCCGCCGCCGCGCTGGCCTATGGCGTGGCATGCTTCGGCGTGCCGCCGTCCAGCATCTTCCGGGTGGGCGCCAACGTCGGGGACATGCACCGCGGCTTTTCCAACAGCCTGCACTACGGCCCGCTCTGGCTCGTGCTGGCGTTCGGCTCGGTTGCGGCGGCTGGCTTCGTGCTGGCCCGTACCCGCCTGCCCTTGGCCTTGCGGTTCGCCATCCTGTTTTCGGCGCTTGTCGGCGCCATGGCGGCCACCGCCAAATCGGGAACCTTCGAGCTGCTGCCGCAGGTGGGCCGCCTGCATCTGGAGTTTGAAATGGGCGCCTGCCTCCTGCTGGGCTTCGCCAGTTGGGCCCTCTACAGCCTGTTCCCGCGCTGGACCCGTCCCGTCGTGCTCGCCATCTGCCTTGGCCCACTGGTGCTGCAGTACGGAAACTACCGCTGGCGGGCGCGAGTCGACACGCAGCGCGCGGACCTGGAAAGGCGATCGGAATACACCTCCGCGCGCTGGCTAAGCGCCAACATGAAAGGCGGCAGAGTTTACGTCACCGGCTCCACCGCCTTCTGGCTGAACGCGTTTTCCGCCACGCCTCAGTTGATTGGCTGCTGCGACCAGGGCCAATCCATGCCGGTTCTCAACGCAGTCCCCTACACACTCAATACCCCGGCGAGCCCCGGCAGCACCGAAGCCGGCATTGGCTGGCTGCGTGCGCTCGGTGTCCAGGCCCTCGTCGTCAACGGCGCCGCGAGCACCGATGAGTATAAGGACATACGGGCGCCCCAACGCTTCGATGGCCTACTCCCTCTCTTGCATCGCGAAAACGGCGATGCCATCTATTCTGTTCTCCCCCTGGGAACCTCGCTCGCTCACGTGCTCCGGCCCGGAGAACTGGTGCCGGTTCGCCCCCCCGGTCAGTTCGCATATTCGGAGATCCTGAAGTATGCGCAGGTCACCGCGGATGCCGCGCGCCCGCCGGCCTCCTTCGTGTGGCTCTCTGGCGCCAGGGCCCGCATCCGGGCCAATCTGCATCCCGGCGATCTCCTCTCGGTGCAGGTCGCCTGGTTCTCCGGCTGGAAGGCCACAGTCCGCGGCGAGGTAAAGCCGGTCTCCGCCGATGGCATGGGCTTTCTGGTCATCCAACCGCAATGCCAGGGCGATTGCGAAATCGACCTGGCATGGACCGGCCGAGGCGACCTCCCCATCGCAGCCGTGGTTTCCCTGGCCACGCTAGGGCTGCTCGCGGGCCTGGCTTTTAGGCGGCGTCGGGCGATACAGAAGTGATCCGGCTGTGCAGCGGTTAGACCACCCGCCGCCGAAGTATGCCCAATGCTCCGCAGCCTGCGCCCAGCAGCACGAACAAGACCGGCTCCGGGATTGGGTCCGCAGCTCCCGAAAACTCCACCCGCCTATCCCGGCACAAGCAGAGTTAAAGAGTTAAAGATCTGAAAACTATTGTACTGGTATGCTTTCCCATAACAATTGCTCCATAACTGCTGCCCTTGGTTCCGCCTGTTCGCGTCTACCAACGTTAACCGGTTTGCGGACCGGGGCATCCGATATAGGCTGCGCATGGCTTGGTCCTGAGCTGCGGATCGCCGGGCGTGTCGAGGAGAGCGAGACATTCGGTGAGCGACAGACCGGTCCCCGATACAGGGGAGGTATTCGATAAACTGGCCAGCGAGTGCAATGCCTCTAACTTCAAGACCGATAATTCATGGCGTGCAATAATGAACGGGTGACCATGGCCCTGCGGATCCTAAGCCTGGGCGCCGGCTCACTCGAAACCCATCGCGACGCTAACAACTCCGGCAGGTAAAACTGAATTGACAGCACTTCCCAAGCTCTCGCGCTCGAAACTAATCCTTCTGGATTTCTTCCTGGTGTTCCTGTTCACGGCGGTGTTGATCCGCCCTTACTTCAAAGCCAAGTACAGCGACAAATGGGGCTCCATCGAAAGCACCTTCATCTCCGACGCGCGCTTTCTGTCCGACCACTGGCCGCATCCCCAGTGGCAGCCGCTGTGGTACGCCGGCACGCGTTTCGACTACATTTATCCGCCGGCCCTGCGCTACGGAACCGCGGCGATTTCCAAGGTCACCGGCTTTTGGCCGGTCAAGGCCTACCATTTCTACACGGCCTTCTTTTACGCCTTAGGTATAGCCGGAGTCTACCTGCTGATGCGCGTGGGAACCGGCTCGCGGGGCTGCGCGTATCTGGCCGCGGTGTCCACGTCGTTGATGTCGCCCATATTCCTTTTCATGCCACGCTTCCGTCACGACGCGTGGTTGCTGCATCCGCAGCGGCTGGGGGTGCTCGTCAAGTACGGCGAAGGCCCGCACATGAGCGCGCTCGCGCTAATCCCGATTGCGCTCGCCTTCACGTGGCTGGCGCTGGAGAAGCCCCGGCCCTGGGCGGTCGCCGCGGCGGCCTTGTTCTCCGCCGGCGTGGCGTCGAATAATTTCTATGGCGCGACCGCGCTGGCCACCTTCTACCCGTTGCTAATCTGGAGTTTCTGGATCACCCGGCAGGACAAGCGCATCCTGCTGCCTGCCATCGTCATTCCGGTGCTCGCCTATGGGCTCACCGCTTTCTGGCTGGTGCCCTCCTACTTCGTGGTCACATCCGCTAACATGAAATACGTTTCGGAACACGGGACCACCTGGTCCCTTTGGGTCGCGGTGGTCGTGGCGGTCGCCTTCGCGGTCACAACCGACAAGTTCGCACGGGCTAAACTCGGGCGCACCTGGGAAGTGTTTCTGGCGGGCTGCGTGGTCTTCTTCACGCTCAACGTACTGGGCAACTACTATTTCAATTTCCGCGTCACCGGCGAGCCCGGGCGGCTCTTGCCGGAGCTCGACATGATCTACATCATGATGATCGTGTATTTCCTGCGCTGGATGTGGAATCGTCCGCACGTGGTGTGGCACGCTGTGGCCATCGTGGTGGTGCTGGCTTCGTTCTGGACCACGAAGGGCTACCTGAGGCGGGCGTGGAATATCGTTCCTGCCTGGCCCGACCACACGAACCGTGTGGAATACCGGGTCACCGACTGGCTCTGGAAGAACATGCCCGATGCCCGTGCCTACCCCACCGGCAGCGTTCGCTTCTGGTTCGACGCTTGGCACGACCTGGCCCAGGTGGGCGGAGGCTCCGAGCAGGGATTACTCAACGGCCAGGTGGAGACGGCCCAGTGGGAGACTAATCTCGGCCCCGACCCGAAACCCACCATCCTCTGGATGCAGAGCATGGGCGTGGAGGCTATCTACGTCGCCGATAAACAGTCGCAGGAGGTATTCAAGGATTTCCAGCACCCTCACAAGTTCGACGGTGTGCTGCCGGTGCTCTTCGACGACCAGCAAGGCAACATCATCTACAAGGTGCCGCGCCGTTGGCCAGACCGCATCCGCGTGGTGGAGACTGCCAAGCTAAACGCGGTCAAGCCGCCGCGATACAACGACGATATGGAGTACCTGCAGGCCTACGGCGACGTGATCGAAAAGGGTCCGGATTCGCCGGCCACTTTGAAGCGGGAAGGCACGGACGCCATGCGCGCGCGGGCCAAAGTGGGTCCGGGCCAGTCCGTTCTGGTGCAAGAGAGCTACGACACAGCGTGGCATGCATGGTCTGGCGGAATGCCGCTGGTGGTGCGCAAGGATGCCATGGGCATGATGGTCATTGACGCGCCGCCCGGCGATCGCGAGATCGCCATCGCCTTTCTGACGCCGCTGGAAAATAAAGTGGGGCGAGTGCTGACCCTCCTGACCGTGATAACCATCCTGGCGCTGTTTTGGATCGGTCTTCGCCGGGAGCGGCGCGCGTGATCGCTCGGTGGGACAGACGATCGCCTTTTGTCGTCTGTCTGTTGGCCCTCGGGGTCCTGCTGCTGAACCTCTGGTTGAACGCGCCCTTGTTCATGTCCGGTGAAATGCCTTTCCGCGGATCGGTGGAGGGCGGCTACGTGGGAATGGCTCGATTCCTCTCGCAGCATCCCCACCCATGGGGATGGAATCCGTTTCCGTATTGCGGGCTGCCCGTGCAGTTCATGTACGTGCCGTTACTGCCGTATGTGAGCGCGCTCGGGATTCGCCTGCTGCCGCACGCCTCCCCGGATACCGTGTACGGCACCATCGCCGCACTGGCGACCTGCCTCGGGCCCGTCACCCTGTTCCTGTTCGCGTTTCACTTCACCAGAAGCCGGTGGTGGGCGTTGGCCGCGGCGTTGGCATACAGCTTCCTCTCACCTTCCTATGGGCTGTTCCCCGCGGTGGAGAAGGACCGCGGTATGGTGCAGTTACCGTGGCGGGTCCAAGTCATGGCGAAGTACGGCGAGGGCCCGCACAACGCCGGCCTTACGTTGCTGCCGGTGGCCCTGCTCGCCGTGTGGCTGGCGGGCAAGCGCCGTAGCTACCCTCGTATATTTCTGGCGGCGATCCTGTTGGCCGCGATTCCTTTGACCAACTGGGTGGCGGCGTTTGCCCTGGCAATCTCCTGCCTCCTGTTACTACTGGCCGCATGGGGAGAGCCCGAATTCCAGGCATGGCGCGCGCTGGCCGCCGCCGCCCTGGCCTATCTACTGGCCTGTTTCTGGCTGACCCCCAGCTTCGTGAAAACCATCGTCTCCAACTGGCCGGCGGATTCCTTCGGGTATCGACTCGGGCTCAAACAGGCATACGCACTGGCCATCATGGTGGGAGGCGCCCTGCTCATCCGGTTACTGTTCCGCTGGCGGCACGGTTCCTTTTATTTTTGCCTGGTCGCGCTGGGCGCATTCGTTTTTGGATGGATCGCCACCGCGCATTACGTGTACGGTGTCGATACCATTCCCGAATCCCGTCGCTACGCCATCGAGTTCGAGTTGTTTCTCGCCCTGGCATTGGCGGAGGGGCTCCGCCTGGCCCTGAACTGTTCCAACCAGACCGTGCGCCTGTGTGCGTTAGGCAGCGGAGGTGTCCTGCTACTGGCCGGCTTACCGCAGGTTTCAGCGTATGCCACGCAAGGATGGCAGCAGTGGCTGCCCGTGGCGCCGGAAAGCACCATCGAGTACCAGTTAGCCCGGTGGATCGCGCAGCACGCGCCCGAGGGCCGCGTCTTCGCCTCGGGCGGGCTGCGCTTCCGGCTCGACTCGTGGTTCGATATTCAGCAAGTGGGCGGGGCTTTCGAAACCGGTCTGCGGAATCGTGTCCCCGTGGACCTCGCGTACCGCATTCGCACCGCCGCCAACTTTCGCCCCGGACATGAGACTGAGGACACCTTGTTGGAGCTCAAAGCCGTGGGTGCGGAGTACGTGGTCGTGCACGGTCCCAAATCGAAGGAATACTACCGCGATTTTGTCCGGCCCGAACGGGTGGCCGCCAGCCTGCCGGCCGTCTACCGTATCGACGACGACACCATATATGCCTTGCCACCGCGCCGGCTGGCGCACCTGGTGCGTCCCGAAGAGATTGCGAATTCGGATGTGGCGGACCACCACGCAGTGTTGACACGGTACGTGGCCGCGATCGAAGACCCGTCGCGTCCCGCGCTGCGTTCCCAGTGGCTCGACACCAACACAATGGCAATGACGGGTCCGGTCCCGCCCGGCGACCTGGTCACCGTTCAGGTCAATGCCGACCCGGGCTGGCGCGCCACCCAGGACGGCCACGAAATCGCGATGACCGAGGACAAGCTTGGCTTTGTCGTGCTGCATCCATCGCCCGCCGCGGCCACACGCATTGAGCTTCGCTATCGGGGAACCATGGAGCAGCGGATCATGGCCGCGGTCAGTGCGATTGCCTGGCTCGCTTGCCTGTTCGCACTGTGGGGCAGGCGCTTCCGCCGGCCAACCGCTTCCTGCTCACCTTCTCACGCGCAAGCGGTTCCCCGATACGTGAGGGAACTGCCGAAACGGCGTACTTAGGGACCACGCAACAATAACTTTCCAGGCACCGACGTGGCGCAGAGGACGGCGCCAGCCACGAGGCCACCGCTACTCTAGCGTGGCGAGGAGTTCGCCGGCAGTGACCGTGGCGCCTTCTTTGGCGGGGACGGTGAGGACCAGGCCGGTGCGATTAGACTTTAGTTCGTTTTGCATCTTCATGGCTTCCACCACCACGATGCCCTGGCCCGGGACCACCGGGTCTCCGGCGGCAACCAGCACGCGGACCACTTTGCCGGGCATGGGGCTGAGTATCGATTGCACTGTGTCGGCACCGGCGCCAGAGGTCTTGCGGGACCATCGGCGTGGGTCCCGGGCTTCGATCTCGAAACGATAGCCTTCGATGGTGACGACCATGCCCGTCGGCGTGTCTTCCACGAACGCGTCGTAGCTGCGGCCATCGAGGAGGACGCTATACACGCCAGGCTCGGGGGTCTCCACGTTGGCTTCGCGCGCTGGGGTGTCGCCGAGCTGGAAGCGGCAGGCCGGGGAGTGCCCTCCGGGCCGGGAGAGAATTTCGATGGTGTCTTCGCGGCCGTCGATAGTGAGAGCGAGCTTCATCGGAGCAGTCCGTCCCTTCCGCTGGTTTGCCAGCGGCTGCCGGTTTCCAATGCGGCGGTGGCGGCCGGGGGCTTGTGCGTGGCGGTGTGGAGCGCGGCGGCGAGAGCGGCGACGGTGGCGAGATCGGGCGGCGGTTCGGGCGGCCGGCGGCGCTGGAAGAATTCGTCGATGAAGCCGGTGTGCAGGTTGGCGGCGCGGAATTCGGGGTCTTCCAGGATCTGTCGGAAGAAGCCGAGGTTGGTATGGATGCCGCCGACGTCGTATTCGCGCAGGGCGCGGATCATGCGGGTGGTGGCGTGGTCGCGCGTGTCGGCCCAGACGGCCAGTTTGGCGAGCAGCGGATCGTATTCCATGGGAACGGTCCAGCCATCGTAGACGCAGCCATCCAGGCGGATGCCGGGGCCGAGGGGGCGAGTGAGGCGGGTGATTTTGCCGGGGTACGGGAGGAAATTGTTGTAGGGATCCTCGGCGTAGATGCGGCATTCGATGGCGGCGCCGCGCCAGGCGATTTGGTCCTGGGTGAAGGGGAGCCGCGCGCCGTCGGCGATTTCGATCTGGAGGCGGACCAGGTCGAGCCCGGTGACCAGTTCGGTGACCGGATGCTCCACCTGTAAGCGCGTGTTCATTTCGAGGAAGTAGAAGCGGCGGTCGGAGTCCACCAGGAATTCGACCGTGCCGGCGTTGTAATAGCCGGCGGCGCGGGCGGCGCGGATGGCGGCCTGGCCCATTTCCTGGCGCATCTCGGGGTGGAGAGCGATGAGGGGGGATGGGCACTCCTCAATCACCTTTTGATGGCGGCGCTGAATGGAGCACTCGCGTTCGCCGAGGTGGACCATGTTGCCGTGACGGTCGCCGAGGAGCTGGATTTCGATGTGGCGGGAGCGCTCGAGCAGGCGTTCGACGTAGATATCGGGGCTGCGGAAAGCGCGGTCCGCTTCGGAGGAGGCGTCGCGGAGGGCGGATTCGAGGTCGGCCGCGCGGTCGACGCGGCGCATGCCTTTGCCGCCGCCACCCGCGACGGCTTTGAGAAGAACGGGGTACCCGTGGGCGTCGGCGAAAGCGCGCAGAGTGTCCAGAGTGACGGCGTGATCGGTGCCGGGGATGACCGGTGCGCCGGCGGCGATGGCGGTACGGCGGGCGGCGGTTTTGGAACCCATGGCGCGGATGGAAGCGGCCGAGGGTCCGATGAAAGTGATACCCGCCGACTCGCAGGCGCCCGCGAAATCGGCATCTTCGCTGAGGAAGCCGTAGCCGGGATGGATGGCGTCGGCGCCATGGCGGCGGGCGGCGTCGAGGATGCGATCGACGCGTAGGTAGCTTTCTGCCGAGGGGCCGGGGCCGATGTGGGCCGCTTCATCGGCCATGCGGACGTGGAGCGAGGTGCGGTCTGGGTCGGAGAAGACCGCGACGCTGGAGATCGCCATTTCGCGGAGGGTGCGGATGACGCGGACGGCGATCTCGCCGCGATTGGCGATCAGGACCTTGCGGAACATGCAGATGGAATTGTAGCAGGGGGGCTCGCGTGGGGGGTGGGATACGGTTCACCGCGGAGACGCGGAGACAAGCGCAGCGAAGACATTTGCGGAATGAATAAGCGCAGCTTCGCCGGAAGGGGGGAGACGGTCAAAGGTAAGAAAGAACGCGGAGATAATCGGGAGTTTCTCTACGCTTTCCCCTGCGTCTCGGCGTCTCTGCGGTGAAACGCATCACTCAAACGTGCGGGGCGGAGGCTGGTAGAATTGGAGGGTTCTTCGGTTAAGCTATGGCCATCGAGTCAAGTAAAGGATTGTTGAAGGAGCGGGGTGTTCGCCTCACCCGCCAGCGCCAGATACTGCTCGAACTGATCGATAAGACCGGTGAGCATTTGGATGCGGAGCGCCTGTTCCAGATGGCGAAAGAGAAGGACCCGAAGCTGAATCGGGTCACCGTGTATCGCACGCTGAAAATGCTGAAGGCCGGCGGTCTCGTGGACGAACTGGACCTGATGCACTACGGCGGCGACCAGCATTACTACGAGACTCGGCTGAAGCAGGAACACGCGCACGTGATCTGCCTGCGCTGCGGCAAGGTGGAAGAGTTTTTCGGCGAGCCGCTTCAGCGGCTGCGCAAGCAGATCGAGAGCCACTTCGGATTTCAAGTATTGCTGGCGCGGACGGAAGTGGGCGGCTATTGCGCGCATTGCCAGACGCTAAGGGCGCGCGAAGTGGAAGAGTTGCGCCTGCTCACGGTGGCCGCCGGCAAGCCTGCGGCGGCGCGCGCACCGAGCAAGCGGACGCGGCGGAGCTAGATGGGACCGGAAGCCGCACCTGCCCCGGCCCCCGAGCCCGCGTCGCTCGTAGTGGTGGACCCCAGCGGCCATCGCAAACGAGTGCCGGTGGATCCGATTCCGTTTCTGATCGGGCGGCAGCCGGAGAACCATCTGATTCTGCGCGACAGCCGGGTTTCGCGCTCGCACGCACGCATCGTGGTGGAAAACGGCGTGTACGTGCTGGAGGACGCCGGCAGCCGGCACGGAACGTTCGTCAACGGCAGGCGAGTCAATCGCAAGGCGCTGGAGAACACGGACAGGGTGGAATTCGGCGGGCAGGATTCCTATCAATTGCTATTTGCGCTGGACGGCGTGGAACTCAAGCGGCTGATGGCGCAGGTGGGCGGCGCCGATTCGGCGCTTGCCTCGCCCGGGGTGGGCGGCAATTTGGCGAAGTTGCGTGCCATCCTGGATCTGGCTCGGACGCTGCAAAGCTCGTTCTCGATCGACGAGGTGCTGGCCAGCGTGGTGGATACGGCGCTGACCATTACGGGAGCGGAGCGCGGGTTTCTGCTGTTGCGTGCCGGCGCGGGGGCGGAACTGGAGACGCGGGTGGCGCGGAACCGGCGCGGGCAGAACTTGCGGGAGACGGATCTGCGGGTGCCGCGCGAGGTGATCCGGCGGGCGCTCGAGCATCGGCGGGAACTCCTGTCAATGAACTTCGAGCCGCTGGGGGCGGAGGAGACGCGGCCGGAGAACAGTATTGCGGACATGGAGTTGCGCTCTGTGATCTGCGTGCCTCTGGTGCGCATCCGGGCGGGGCAGGGCGACGCGACGAGCGTGCTGGTGACCGGCAACGAGACGGTGGGCGTGCTGTACATGGACTCGCGGGTGATGGCTGCGGATTTGGCCGGGGGGAACCGGGAACTGCTGCAAACGCTGGCCATCGAGGCGTCTACGGTGCTGGAGAATGCGCGGCTGCTGCAGGAAGAGCAAAGCAAACATCAGATGGAAGAGGAGTTGCGGCTGGCGCGGACCATCCAGCAGAGCCTGCTTCCGGGGAGTCTGCCGAGCGAAGGATGGT
>JANYAH010000254.1 GCA_025361425.1 Candidatus Solibacter sp.
TTTGGAGACACGCGGTGGTATATACTGAGCGGCAAGCGGGAGTTCAAAATGGAATTCCCGCGCTGATTACGGTGGGCCGGTGGCCCATCGGTTTTGTTTTTGAGAAGGGAGTTCCGATTATGAAATTTTCGCGCAGAACAGCCATGGAAATCCTTGGGGGAGTCGCGTTGACGACTGCCGCCGAGGGGCCACTGGCCGCAGCCCAGGTTTCGGCTGCACCCAAGGAAGGAAAAGATACCCCGAAGATCGCGTTAGGCATGGGCGACGGGGGTGGAGTGGGCGGCGGTGGCGGACGCGGTGGCGCAGGGCGCGGCGGCGCGGACGCGGGTGCGCCGGGTGGGCCCGGCGGGGCAGGGGCGAATACTCCGCCCGATCCGCTGTCCGGCCCGAAGCGCATCAAACAGCTCGGTGTGAATCACGTTCTGGGCGGTGCCGGGGGCTCTCCGTGGACCGAACAAAGCCTCAACACGGCGATGGAACGGTTTAAGGCGGTTGACATCACGGTGAGCAACCTGATGATCAACGTGTCAAACGACATCCTGTATGGCAAGAAGGGGAACAAACGCGATGAGGATATCGAGAAGTTCAAGCTCTCGGTGATCGCCGCCGGCAAGGTAGGGTTGCCGGTGATCGAATACAACTTCTATGCGCATCGCGCCATGGAGGGGTATTTCGAGGAAGTGGATACCGCCCGCGGGAGTTCCGGCTGGACCGGCTTCGATTACGAACTGGTGCAGACCGCCAACCAGCAATACCAGACGCGGCCGGAAGAAAAAGGGATGAAGTTCAAAGACCTGCCGGCGCTGGCCAGTGAAGGTGCCCACAATCTTGAGGAGATGTGGAACAACATCACGTACTTTTTGAAGGCCGTGGTTCCGACGGCGGAAAAGGCCAACGTTCGCCTGGCACTGCACCCTAACGATCCGCCCGCGCCCGTCAGCCGTGGTTCGCAGCAGATTATGGGTTCCCTGGCCGGTTGGAAGAAGCTGATCTCGATTGTGAACAGCCCCTCGAACGGCATCACGTTCGATTGCGGCGTAACGCGCGAGATGGGCGAGGATCCGGTCGAGGTTTGCCGCTACTTCGGCTCGCGGGACCGCATCAACCATGTCCATTTCCGCAACGTGATCTTGATGAAGCCGTATGAACGGTACCAGGAAGTCTGGATTGACGAGGGCATGAACAACATGTTCGCCGTCATGAAGGAGCTGGTGAAGAGTAAATATAAGTACCAGATATATCCGGAACATCAGCGGCGACTGGATTACGATACCGATCGCGGCCGCATCGGCGGGTACCCCGGCGGCGGCGGCTACGCTGCCATCGCCTATAACGTGGGCTACACGCGCGCCATGCTGCAGGCGGCTCTGTCGTAGGAGCGAGGCGTAGTGGGATAGACCATCGCGAAAGCCCGGCTGGTGGAGACAGACGACGGAAGACGGTCGTCTGTCCCACCTCTGGTGCTGGGCCGCATAGGGAAGCCACCGAAGTCTGAAACCCACCTGGTTTGGTAGTCATCCATATGGGTGAGTTAACATGAAGATTAGGCGGGGTAACCGGGTGAAACTCCTGATTTCGATTGTCGGGTTCGCATGGCTGACATGGGCCTCTGGGCCGGACTTTGACCGTGCGCGTAAGCTCTATAATCTCACTGAGTTCCAGCAATCTCTTGAAGTACTACATGCGATCCCGAACAAGGACGCCGCAGTGTACGAGTTGATCGGGCGGAACTACTACGGGCAAGGTGAGTTCAAAAAGGCAACCGAGGTCCTAGAGAAGGCGACAGCTCTGCAACCGGGGAATTCGGACTATCATCTGTGGCTGGGCCGCGCCTATGGACGGCGCGCCGAGACTTCCAGTATGATTACGGCGCCAGGATTGGCCAACAAAGCGCGCCAATTCTTCGAGAGGGCCGCGCAGCTAAACCCTGATAATTTAGAGGCTCAGAGCGATCTCCTCGAGTATTACTTGGAGGCCCCTGGTTTTCTGGGCGGAGGTTTCGATAAGGCGGCCGCCACAGCCACGCAAATTGCGCGCATCAGCCCCTCCGAGGGGCACTGGGCACAAGCCAAGCTGGCCGAGAAGCGCAAGGAATACTCCAGTGCCGAAGCGCAATTGCGACGGGCCGTGGACCTTGCGCCCCACCAAATCGGGCGACTTCTCGATCTGGCTCGCCTGTTCACCAAGCAGGGCCGCTATCAGGATGCCGACTTGAGTCTGGCGAAGGCGGAGCAGATCGCGCCCGACAGTCCGAAGCTGCTGTTTGCGAAAGCGGATCTGTATATAAAAAGCAAGCGTAATATAGAGGTTGCGCGTCAACTGCTCAAGCGATACATTAGCAGTGCGCTGACGCCAGAAGACCCGCCGCGGGCGGATGCCGAGAAGCTGCTCAGGCAGGTGCAGGGCAGTTAGGCCCGGCCCATGTTTCTCGGCGAAGCGATCCGGTTTAGCTGGCAGGCGCTTCGCGCCAGTCCGGTCCGTTCGATGCTTACCGGATTGGGCATGGCGATTGGCACGGCGTCGGTGATTCTGGTGGTGACGATTTCGCTGACCAGCCGGGACTACATTCTGGAACAGGTGCAGGGCATCGGGTCGAACATTATTTTTGCCTACTATGCTTCGGCAGGCGGGAGTACGGTCTCCGACGCGGACTACATTAAAATGGCGGACGTGCAGGCGATCCGGCAGGAATTGACCTCCGACATCGTGGCGGCGACCGGCGTAATGTCCAATTTCGACCGCATCCTGATCGGCGGCAAGGAACAGGATGTCAAGGTCATAGGCACCGACCAGGATTACCAGCCGGTGCGGAATATCGTGATCAGCAGCGGGCGCTTTCTGGACGAGGGCGACATCACGCAGCGCAGCAAGGCGGCGTTGCTGAGCGAGCAACTTGCAACGCGGATGTTTGGCGGGCGGGCAGCGGCGCTGAGCCAAGTGATCAAACTCTACGGCCTGAAGTTCACGGTGATCGGCACGTTTCACGAAAAAGTGGAAACTTTTGGGCAGTCGGAAGTGGAGCGGGATACAATACTTATCCCCATAACTGTGCTGCGTTACTTTACCCCGGTGGAGCGCATCGATCCGCTCTACGTGCAGGTGCGTTCGCCGCGGGAAGTGGACCGGGTGGCGACGCGGTTGCAGGAGATTCTGGAGGCGCGGCACCGTCCCGGGGCGCGGTATCGGGTGGATACGCTGACGGCGATCTTGAACGCGGCCAAGAACATCTCGCTGATCCTGTCGCTGGTGTTGGTGCTGGTTTCGGCCATTACGCTGCTGATTTCCGGCATCGGGATCATGAACATCATGCTGGTGACGGTGACGGAGCGGACGCGGGAAATTGGCGTGCGGCTGGCGGTGGGGGCGTCGCCGAGGGAAATTCTGCTGCAATTTCTGACAGAGGCGACGCTGGTGAGCCTGTCGGGCGGGCTGATGGGCATCCTGGTGGGGGTGGCGATTCCGCTTGGCGTGGGGTTGTTCGCCGATATCCGGATCCCGATTTCGCCGGTGGCGATCCTGGTGGCTTTCGGGGTCTCCTGCCTGGTGGGACTGGTGTTTGGGATGCTGCCGGCGAACCGGGCGGCGCATCTGCATCCTACCGAAGCGCTGCGCTACGAGTAGAAGTCGTAGATAAGGAAGAACTAGAGTAGTTTGGCGACTCGCTGCGGAAAAACTGTGGAAAACGGCGTGTGGCCAGGAAGAATCCAGAACTTAGCGCGGATGGGCACAAACCCATCCATCCCCGACGCCAGACACCGTTGGCGGCCGCCTTCGAGTACATCGGCCGTCATGGCGATGATCGGGATGTGCCGGCCGGGCGCCTCGCGCCGGCGAATTTCGGTGGCGGCTGCGTAGCCGTTCATCTCCGGCATCTGACAGTCCATGAAGATGACGTCGTAGGGCAGCATCCGCATCATGTCGACCGCCTCCCTGCCGTTGCATTCCACATCGGCGCGGATCCCCATTTTCTCCAGAATCCTGACCGCCACCTTCTGGTTGACGACATTGTCCTCGGCGACCAGCGCCCGCAGGTGAGTGCCATCGAACCTCATTTGCAGGCTGGGTTTGGCGGCCAGGGGCGAACTGGGGAGGGCCGGCCCGGCTTGCGTACTTTGCGCGGTTTCGAGCCTCGCGGCCCAGATGTTGGCCAGCGTGTTGAACAGTTGGGATTGCCGGACGGGCGACCAGGTAGGCGTCAATTCCGGCGTCCCGGGCTCCCGTGACTTCCCGCGAGTCGCCGGTTTTTAGGGGCGAGGAGCCATCACGAGGCCTGCCGCGCCGATGATTCCCGATTTGTCGGCGACTTGCTGCTCCACAATCGGCACGTCGCGGCCCAGCAGACCGCGCGAGCGGCACCACACTTCTTCCTGCAGCGGGAGCAGAAGGTCCGCGCCGGCGTCGGCTACGTGGCCGCCGAGGATCACGATTTCGGGGTCGAAGATGTGCAGCAGTCCAGCCAGCGCCGCGCCGAACCTGTAGATGGCGGGGGAGATAATGGCGATGGCCACGGCGTCGCCTTCGCTCGCCGCCTGGAAGACGGTGCGGCACGTGGCCAGTTGGGGCTGCTCGCGGAAGAGCCGGGTGAGCACGGAATCGCAGCCGCGATGTACGGCCGCCCGCGCATCGGCCTCAATGGCGCGCGCGGAAAACACCGTTTCCAGGCAGCCGCGATTGCCGCAGGAGCAGATGTCGCCATGCGGGTCCGCAGTGAGGTGGCCCAGGTGGCCGGCTACGCCGGAGTGGCCGCGCAAGAGGCGCCCGTTGACGAGGGCAGCGCCTCCCACACCGTTGCCGAGGGTCAGCATAAGGACGTTCTCCAGCCCGTGGGCGGCGCCCCACACCATCTCGCCGGCGAGCGCGACGCGGGCGTCGTTATCGGCGAACACCGGCACCTCAAGCGGCAGGCCGACGATATCGGCGATGCGCAAACCCTGCAGGAAATGCAGCGGGCCGCGCAGCCTTTCAATGCGCGTGGTATCCGGGTCGATCAGGCCTTTACAGCCCACGCCCACGCCGGATGGAAGCTCCGTGCTTTCCACCAGCCAGCGGATGGCTTCCTGCAAGGACGGCAAAAAGGTGTCCAGGTCCGCTGGAGTCTGGATGGTGCGGGATGCCAGAATGGCGCCCTCTTCGTCCACCATTCCGGCCCGGATCTGATTACCGCCGATATCGATGCCTAAAACCACCAAACGACACCTCCTGCCAGTTAAACACCACTTAGACGCCAACCGCCGTCCACCGTAAGCACCTCACCGGTGATGGAGCGCGAATCCTTACTCAACAGAAACAGCGCGGTTCGCGCGACCTCGGCCACATCGATCATCCCACTGTTGAGGGGCTGTTTCCTACGCACGAATTCCTGCAACTCCGGGGCTGCGTGGGTGCGCTCGGCCGCGGGCGTGCGGACCATTCCGGGGGCCAGCACGTTGACCCGGATGCCGTGCGGCGCGTAATACGCCGCCATGGACCGGCTCATGGCGGTGACAGCCCCTTTGGCGGCGGCGTAGGCGTGGGTGGCGAAATGGCGCGGCTCGGGCGATTCCACCAGGACACTGCCCATGTTGACGATGGCGCCGCGCGCGCCGCTTTCGTCCGCGGCCTGCTGCAGCAAGCGGCCGGTGACGGCGCGGCACATGCGGAACGTGAGGGTCAGATTGTGCGCCAGAGCGGCCTCCCAGCCATCGTCGTCGATTTCGTGTACCGGTCCATCGCCGAAGCGTCGGCCGCTGAGCCCGGCCACGTTGAACAGGGCATCCACCCGGCCGAACTTGGACAGGCACTGGGAGACGACGCTGGCGGCAGAATGGGGAAGCGTGAGATCGCCGGGCCAGCATTCGGCGCCGGTTTCGGCAGCCAGCTCCCACGCGGAGATTTCGTCGCCACTGGCGATCAGGAGGCTGGCGCCTTGAGCGGCGGCCAAACGCGCGGTTTGGGCGCCGATCCCAGTGGATCCGGTGATGATGAGAACTTTTCCTTGCACGTGGGGGCTACCTCCTAATTTAGCGCGCATTGCGCGACTGGGGCTGCAAATGCGAAACTGAACCTTTCATGGTGTTCAAGCTACTGCTGCCGCTCCTCGTCTGTGCGACGCTCGCGTTTTCGCAGAGCAACAGTCTGCCGGCCCGGGAAACTCTGTACTACAGCATCGATTGGCGCCTTTTCACGGCGGGCAAAGCCAAGGTGGAACTGACCACGACTGCGCAGCCGCGGCCGGGGTATCAGGTGAATCTGCACCTGGAATCGACCGGCATTGTCTCCAAATTGTTCAAGGTGGAGGCCGATTATTCGACCAACATGAACTCCGCCTACTGCGCGCAGAGTGTGCAGATGACCACCCACGAAAGCAGCCGCCAGCGCGAAACCAAGATCACCTTCGACTCGGAGGCCAAAAAGGCCAGTTATTTGGAACGCGACGGGGCCAGGAATAACGCCATCGTGCTCTCCCAGGAGACCGATATCCCGGCCTGCGTACACGACGTGGTCGGGGGGCTGTTCTTCATCCGGACGCTGAACCTGGAGCCGGGTCAGAGCACGCAGATCCCAGTCAGCGACGGCAAGAAGAGTGTGATGGTGAAGGTGGAAGCGCAGGCGCGCGAAGATGTGAAGACCCCCGCGGGCACGTTCAAGACCATCCGGTACGAGGTCTATTTGTTTAACAACGTGCTGTACAAGCGGTCGGCGCACGTGAACCTGTGGGTGAGCGACGACCGCCGCAAATTGCCGGTCCAGATTCGGGTTCGCATGACGTTCACTATCGGCACCATCAACCTGCAACTGGAAAAGCACGAGTAATCTGCTTGGTATTGCCGCTGCTGGCGCTGGCCCGGCCGCAGGGCGCACAACTCTGAAGTGTGCCGTCAACTGAGCGTTCGCCAATTCGAGGGCAACACCCGGTAAACGCTTGGCGACCACGCAGGAGATATTGCAGGCCAAGCGGTCTGAGACCGGCTTCGAGTGGCCGATCGGCGCGACCCGTTAGCGGCCAAGACGAGCGGGTTCTGCGGCGGCAGGCGCGCCGCGGAGTAGGCCTTCCGTGCTCAACTCTTCATCAATGTCCGGCCAGTGAATCCCATAGCCTGCTCCGCTTACTTTCCAGCGCGATCGCTGTTCCATGGTAGCGCTCAAAAGCCGGGGATACCACGTCAGGGGAACGATGATTGTGCGCCCGTCTGAAGGTCCACCGCCAGCGTGTCCTCAGTGAGGTGTACGTCGCGTACGCGTTCTCCGGAATTAAGATGGGAAGCGTTCATACCATTTCTCCAACAAAAACTTGCGATTCTCAGCCACTAGCCGGTGGACTCGCCGAAGCTCCACGGGACCGAAGCCAGGTTTCTGGCCAGCGCAACCGGAGCC
>JANYAH010000348.1 GCA_025361425.1 Candidatus Solibacter sp.
ACGCTCCAGGTGCGGCTGGTAGACGTCGCAAAGCGCCACCGGCTGGGCCTCCGGGATCTTCATGGCATACCCCAGATTGCCGGAGCCCATGGCGCCGAGTCCGATGAAGCCGACTGCAATGCGGTCGTTGGCGCCTCGAACCCTACCGGTGAACAGCGAGGTAGTGAAGGCCGCGGCAGCGCCGCTCAGAAGAGCTCTACGTGGAATGTTCATACTGCTCCTTTTGGTACCAGATTTTACTCCGGCATGCAAGTGGGCCGTAACTTGCCCTAAACGTAGCAGCGAACTTCGAAGATTCGCGCGAGTGGATCGCCGTTGGTCGCCTGCACTTCCACACGCAAAACTTGCATTTCCGCCGCGTCGAACCGGTGCCGGTTTACCCGCTGGAAATTATTCTTCACCGTCGCGAGGATCCGCTCCTTGCCATCCGCCGTGCGCCCAACCAACCTGTAATCCTTCACCGTCTCCGGTTGCGCGGCGCGCAGCAGGTTGACGTTCTGCGATTCCTGCGAGGATAGCGTCAGCTGGCGTTTGAAGCCGCTGTCGAAAGTGATCCGCACCTCGCCGATGCGCTGCGGGCGATCCCAGCGAAGCTCCACCCACGCGGGCAGGCCTGGGCCTACCGGGGCGGCCCAGTGGTGCACTTCCGCCGCATCGCCGCGCTTATCCGGGATATCGCGCACGTGCCCGTCGAGCAGTAACGCGGCCTTGGCGATGCCGGATTCGGCGGATGCCGTCACCTTTGACGACCGCGCAAGGTCCAGCGGATCCTGATTGGTGAGGCCCTTGATGGTTTGGTCGTCACGCAGCAGCGTCTGGCGCAATTTCGCCATCTGCCGGGCATCCTGCGCCAGTTCGCGCGGCACCAGGCGCGCCTCCAGGCACTGCGCGGCGGCGGTCCCGATGGCCTGGCCTTCCACCGCGCAAGTGGCCATCACGCGGGCCGAAGTGAACGCCACGTAGCTGGCACTGATGTTGCGTCCGGCCATCAGCAGGTTGGAGATGTTGCGGCTGTACAGCGAGCGCAGCGGGATCTCGTAAACCTCCGGCGGATCGAGCACCGTGTTGGGCGGCAGGTCGGGCCGGTCGAAGCCTTCCGGCGGATGGCCGTCCATGGCCCAGCCGCCAATCGCCACCGCGTCCGGAAAACTGCCCTCCATCAGGTCCTGCTGCTTGAGCAGGTAATCCCCCACCAGCCGGCGGCTGCCGCGCCTGCCGGGCATCATCCCCATCCAGTCCATCGCCCAATGCTTGCTGTCCGGGAACTCGCCGCTGTTCTTGATGTAATCCCACACTCCCATCACGATCGCCAGCAGTTCGAAGCGTATGCGTTCGTTATCGGCGATGACTTCGTGGTCGCCTCCCCACTCGATCCACCAGTAGCCGTACTCCCAACTCGCGATCGGCCGGTGCTTCAGTTGATCCTTGGCGATCTTGCGCGCCCACGCCGGCGGCGTGAACGGCATCGGGTTGTGATACAGCCGCGACGTAAACAGAATGCTGGAACCCAGCGTGCGGGTTTCCGCTTTTTCCGGCGCCAGAGATTCGCCGAACTCCGCGCGCCCTTCCCGGCCCGTGCGCATTTCGGCGCCGGCTTCCAGGCCGAGGCGCGAATCGCCCGTGCAATCGCAAAATAGCCCCGCGCGAATGCGGTAGAGATGCTCGCTCTTGTCGCAACGCGCGGCCACCTCCGCGATACGTCCGTCCTTCACGTTCGCCGAGAACACCGTGGTCTCTAGCAGCAGCGTGATGTTGGCCTCGCTCACCACTTTGTCGTAGAGCAACAGATCCCAAAGCTCCCAGCAGCGCTGCGGATTGTTCACCGCGTCGGCCAGCCGCAACTCTTCGATCAGTCCGCTTTCACGCCATCCCGGGCGCCCGGTATGCTGGTTGGCGCCCACCACGTGCATCTTGACCTCGCTCGAGGAATTACCGCCCAGCCGCGAGCGATCCTGCACCAGGACCACGCGCGCTCCGTGTCGCGCCGCCGCAATCGCCGCGCACACCCCCGCGAGGCCGCCGCCGGCCACCAGGACATCGGTCTCCAACCGGACCTCGCGCATGTGCCGTTCGGCGGACGCAAACCCCGCGCCCCGCGGCGCGATCTTGTCGAAATCCGCGCCTGCCGGCGCTCTGGTTTGCGCGTCCGCCTCACCGGCGAGCACCACCAAAGAATAGGTGCCGATTCCAACTTGGCCAAAAAACTCGCGACGGTCCACTAGTGCCTCCACGTTCATTGTAGGACAGGCATCCTAACCTGTCCCCGCCGTTTCTAAATTCGGCAAGGGTCTGCGCCAACGGTGGGGCAGGCGCTTTCGCCTGCCAAATGTAGAAACTCCAGGGACAGGTTAGGAGGCCTGTCCTACAGCGCCTTGCGAAACGTCAGATTGATTCTGCACCGGCCGGTCAGCGGGTGCTCGCCATCCTTCAGCGACGCAATGCCATGATACGCCAGGCGCGCCGCGCCTCCCCACACCACGATATCGCCGCTCTCCAGGCGCATGCGCCTTGGACGGTCTTTCCGGCTGGCGCCGCCGAACAGAAACACCGCCGGCAGCCCCAGCGACACCGACACAATCGGCGCGCTGTAGTCGCGCTCGTTGCGGTCCTGATGCAGCGTGAGACGCGCCCCCGGCTCGTACCGGTTGATCAAGCATGCGTCCGCATCGAAGCCTTCATACCCTGCTTCCTTCGCGGCAACCGCCGCCAGTTGTCGAAAGGGCACCGGCATCGCGGGCCACGCCAGCCCCGTCATGGGGTCGTCCGCGTCATAGCGATACCCCTTCGCGTCGGACACCCACCCCGCCTGCCCACAGTTCGTCATCGCTACCGACATACGGAAGCCGCCCGGCGTCACCATGTGCCGGAACGGCGCCGCTTCCACGACCTTCGCCAGATCGCTCATCAGGCGCGGCGCAGCTTCGGTAGCGAATCCGCGCAGCAGCGTGGCTCCCTCAGCGATGGCTTCGCGGGCCGCCGCCTCGTCGTCGAACAAGCTGTCCATCCCCGGCCCCCCCGCGTCGGCGCTCCGCCCCTTCCCTTCGAATCTCGCCTGCCCCACCTTTACCGACCGCCGGAACCGGCGCCTGTCGCCGCCTTCGGACGCTGATAGTTCGGGAACTCGGGACGCTGGGGCGTTGGCGGCGGGTTCTTCTCCAACAGTTGGAGCGCCATCGCGACTGCGCGCTCCAGTTGCGGGTCGTGGCCCTCGCCCACGCTCTTCGGGTCCATCTCCACTTCCACGTCCGGCGCCACCCCGTGGTTCTCCACATCCCACTGTCCCGCCGGGCTGAAGAACCCGAAGTTGGGAGCAGTCACGCTGCCGCCATCCATCAGCGCGGGATATTGCGAGATGCCGATCAGCCCGCCCCAGGTGCGCTTGCCCACCAGCGGACCAATCTTGCTGTAGCGGAACATCCACGGCATGGCGTCGCCTCCGGAGCCAGCCATTTCATTGACAATCATCACCTTGGGCCCCAGGATGGAGGCCGCTGGCGTGCGGTAGATGGCACCGTAACGCGGGCTCCAGTAGCCCATCAACTGGCGCCGCATGGTTTCGATAATGTAGTCCGCCACCTGGCCGCCCGAATTGAAGCGCTCGTCAATCACCGCGCCCTGCTTTTCGGACTGCGCGAAGTAATAGCGGTTGAAACTGGTCAGTCCGCCCTGCGCGGTATCCGGCAGGTACACGTAGGCCAGCTTGCCGCCGGAAAGCCGATCCACCTTGCCCCGGTTGGCTGCGATCCATTCCGCATGCCGCAACTGAAGTTCGCTGGCGATGGGAACCACCGTGATTTCGCGCGCGTTGGCGCCCGATGCGTCGGCGCCCGTCTTGAGCACGACGGTCTTGCCGGCGGTATTTTCCAGCAGGCGTGAGACATCGTCCTTGCCCGCCAGATCCTGCCCGTTGACGGCCAGCAGGTAGTCGCCCTCATTGACGTTCAAGCCGGGTTGCACAAGCGGCGCCACTAATTGCGGGTTCCAACTCTCGCCGGCGTAGATTTTCTTCAAGCGGTAACGGCCGTTGGCGATCTCGTAGTCCGCGCCCAGCAGGCCGCCGGGGATGGTCTTGGCCAGCGGAATATTGCCGCCGCCGCCGCGCAGATGGCCGCTCGTTATCTCGCTCAACATGTCTTTGAAGATATAGTTCAGGTCGGCGCGCGAAGAGAGCGAATCGAGGTACTTCTCGTATTCCTTCTCCGAATCGGACGTATTCACGCCGTGGAGATTGGGGTCGTAGAAGTAGCTGCGCTGGATGCGCCATACCTCGTGGTACATCTGTTTCCACTCCGCGATGGGGTCGATATTGACTTCGATATTGGCCAGCCGCAAGGCGCCCTCGCCCGGCTTCACGGGAGTGGCCGAAGGCACAATGACGTAGGAGGGCGCCGCCGGAGCCGCTGGGACCGCGCCCGGCGCGCCTCGGCCCGCGCCGCCGGCGCCGCTCATCCGCAGCAGCATCTTGTCGCCGTTGGCGGACAGGTCGAACGAAGCCACGCCATCGGCGAGTTTCTCGCTCTTGCGCGTCTTCATGTCGAAGCGCGTCAGGGTGGCGCCACCGCCGCCTGCGCCGCCGCGGCCGCCACCGCCGCCAGCCGCCGGCTCCATCACAAAGAGAATGCCGGGACGTCCGGCTTCGATCCCCATGTAGGCGCGCGCGGGAAACGGTAGGGCGACGATGCGCTGCTGCAACTTGTCGAAATCGATGCGCACCGGCTTGGGAGGTGTCTCCGGCGCCGGCGCCGCCGCGGCCGCACTCGCGCCCGCCGCCCCGTTCCCGCCGCGCCCGCCGCGGCCGCCATCCGCCGCGGGACGCGGTGCGCCTTCCTCATCGCTTTCCGGCGCCAAGGGCGAAGCGATGTTGTTGGGCAGCACCGCCAGGTAGATGCTGCTGGTGACCTCATGTTCGTCGCTGCTCATATCGAGCCCGCTGGTGGTCGGTCCGTAGTTGGTGCTCGCCATGAAATACAGATACTGCCCGTCGCGGTCGAACACCGGACGCCGCGCATCGCTCATGCCATCGGTAATCTGTACGCTCTTGCCGCTCTCCACCGAATAAATCGAGATGGCGCGCAGTCGATTGGGGAGGAACCGCTCGAACGCAATCCACTTCGAATCGCCGGACCAGTTGAATCCGCGGTCGAGATCGTAAATATGGTTGGTATCTACCTTGGTGGCCTTGCCGCCAGCCGTCTCCACCATCCACAGGTTGTCCATGTTGTCGTTGAACGCGATGGCCTTGCTATCAGGCGACCACTTGGGGTCGAAGTAAAAGGCCGAGTTGCCGGCCAGCGGAATCTTTTTCGTCTCCCCCGCCCCGCTCTGCGGTTTGATATGCAGCGCATATTCGCCGGATTCATCGGAGAAGTAGGCAATGGTTTTGCCGTCCGGCGACCACGCCGGGGTGCGCTCCATCACACCGGGGGTGTTAGTAAGATTGCGCGCCTCGCCCTTCTCCGCGGGGACGGTAAGCACTTCGCCGTGGGCTTCGAAAACGGCGCGCACGCCGGTGGGCGAAATGGCTGCGCCGCGCAGTTCGCGCGAGACGTTCTGGAAGTGCGGGCGCACTTCCGTCAGGTCGGCGGCAATTTCGATCTTGACGGCATGTTCCTTGCCGCCGGCAATGTCGTAGATATGGATCTCCCCGAACTGCTCGTAAACAATGCCGCCCGCGGCGGCGCTGGCCGACGTGATGTCCTTGCCCGTATTCTTGATCAGCTCGCTGACCTTCTTGGATTGGGGATCGTAGCTGAACAGCGTCATCGGGCCGTTGCGGTCCGAGAGGAAGTAGGTCCTGTCGCCGACCCACATGGGATAGATGTCATTGGAATCGGTGCGCGGCACCTTCACCGTAGTCAAGTCGGCAAAATTAATCGTCCACAGGTAACTGGCTGAGCCGCCGCGATAGCGTTTCCATGCCACGAAGTTGGTGAACCCGGGCGCGAATTGCCCCCCGTCTAGCGGCGCGTAAAGCATGCGTTTGCCATCGGGCGAATAGGCGCCCATGCAACCCATGGGCAGCGGCAGCACTTCGGGAAGACCGCCTTCGGCCGCTACCGTATAGAGTTGCGTGTACCGCGACTGGCTGAGCCGGTTGGAGCGGAAAAGAATACGCGCGCCGTCCGGCGTCCAGCCCACCACGCGGTCGGCATCGGGGTGAAACGTCACACGTTTCGGAACGCCGCCGGATACCGGCACGGTGAAGACGTCCACATTGCCATCGTATTCGCCGGTGAAGGCCAGGGTCTTGCCATCGGGCGAAAACGCGGCGTCACTTTCGAAGCCGGGCCCGGAGGTCAGCCGTGTCGCCACACCGCCCGCGCGGCTCACGCGCCATAAATCGCCCGAGTAGGAGAATACGATCTCCGTCTTGTTCATCGCGGGCTTCTGCACCAGATGAATGGCGCCGGGCGCTGCGAGTGCGGTCGTGATGCCGGCGCTCCAGAGCGCGGCAACGGTAAAGAATTTCATGGTTCGGTCCTCCCCGAACCTCATTCTACCCGAAGAGGACCTGCCACTCTTGTTAGCTGTAATTTAATGGACGCGCGCAACTCCCAGTGTGGGAGCCGTCACCTCCCCGCCCCTACAGATGGGCAGCGGCCTTCGGTTTGACTTCAACCTTCGGTTTGGCCTCCGCCTGCGCCTGGATCCACTCGTCAGCCTGCTTCTGCGCGGCTTCTTTCGCGATGCCGTAGCGCTCCTGCAAGCGGCCCACAAACTGGTCCTTGCTGCCGGCCATGTATTCCAGGTCGTCGTCGGTGAGTTTGCCCCACTGTTTTTTGACGCTGCCCTTCATCTGCTTCCACTTGCCTTCCATTTGATCCCAATTCATGATGTTCTCCTCTCCATTTACATCGCACGAAGCTTTCCAGAGTGCCGTTCCGCACAATTGGGACGCAAGTATCGCGTTATCATCGCCGCTTTCCATGGGACATCGGACCAATGTGTAGTTTTTGCTGGCGCAGCAAGCGGCGCGGCCTCCGCGTTAACATACGTCTCATGCTTCGTTTCCTGACACTCGCTTTTGCCTTGTGCATATTTGCCTGGGCGCAGGACCCAATTGCGCCCCATTCCGCATACGAACCTCACGCCGCCAAGGCCGCCGCGTCGCTTGCCGCCAGCACCCTGGCGTCGCCGCCAGATCTGCTGACTACCGGCGAGAAGTCCGATTGGAACGAAACCGCGCCCTACGCCGAGGCCGTCCGGATCTCGCGCCGCCTGGAGCGCGCCTCGCGCTTCGTCAAAGTGCTGGATATCGGTGCCACGCCGGAGGGGCGCCGCATAGTCGCGCTGGTGGTGTCCAAGGATCGCGCCTTCACGCCGCAAGCGGCGGCCAAGACATCCAAGGTGGTGATCCTGATCCAGAGCGCGATTCACTCGGGCGAGATCGAGGGCAAAGACCCTGCGCTCATGCTGGTGCGGGACATGGTGGTGGGCAAAAAGTACGCCGCCTGGCTGGATCATATGATCTTCGTGATCATCCCGGTGTTCAACGTAGACGGGCATGAATATTTCAGCCCGTACCACCGGCCCAGCCAGAACGGGCCGAAATCCACCGGCCTGCGCGCCAATGCGCAGCGCATGAACCTGAATCGCGATTACATCAAGGCCGACACGCCGGAGATGCGCGCCTGGCTCAAGATCTTCAACACCTGGAACCCCGATTTCCACATCGACAACCACGTCACCGACGGCAGCGATTTTCAGTACGACGTCACCTGGGACATGGCGCGCAATCAGGATATCGCCGAGCCCGCCGGCCAGTGGGTGCGGGAGCGGTTCGTGCCGGAACTGGATAAGCGCATGGCGGCCGACGGGCACGTGGTGGCGCCCTACGGCGGACTGCGCAATGCCGGCGGCAAGCGCGAATTCTTCATGGAGGTGTTCTCGCCGCGCTACTCGCACCTCTACAGCGCGGTGCAGAATCGGCCTTCGCTGCTGGTGGAGACCCACAGCTTGAAGGCCGCGAAAACGCGCGCCTGGGCGCACTACGACATCATGCGGCACACCATTGAAACCATCCTGTTGGATCCCGATGGCCTGCGCAAAGCGGTGCGCGAGGCGGACGCCCTCTTGTCTGCGCGCGCGGGAGATCGCAATGCGCCCGCCGTGTACCTGGCGGGCAAGGTCAGCGACAAGAGCCGCCCGCTGGTGTATCGCGCGCTCCGTAACGGCCCGTTCAAGAGTGAGGTCACGGGCGGGACGGTCAATCGCTACCTGGCGGAGCCCGACGATTTGAACACCGCGATTCACGACCAAATCGATACCGTAACCGAGGTGCAAATGCCGCTCGGCTACCTGGTGCCCGCGGCGTGGACGGCCGTGGTGGACCTGCTCAAACTGCACGGCGTCGAAATGGAGAAAACACGTAACACCCTGGAACAGGAGTTCGAGACCTATCGTTTCACCAACATCAAATTCGCCGGCAATTCGAATGAAGGGCATGTCGCGGTGAGCTTCGATGCCAAGCCGGTGAAAGAGACAATGCGGATCCCCCCCGGGTCGTATTGGGTGCCGCTGAAACAACACCGCGGACGCCTGGCGCTCGCCATGCTGGAACCCCAGGCGCCCGATTCGCTGGCACGATGGGGCCTCATGAATTCGGTATTCGAGACCGGGTTCGGCGGCGGCGTGGGCGAATATCTTTCGGAGCCGATCGCGCGCCGCATGATGGCCGGCAACCCGGAGTTGCGCCAGCAGTTCGAGACCAAACTGGCGAGCGATGCCCAGTTCGCCGCCGACCCGCGGGCGCGCTTGCAGTGGTGGTTCCAGCAATCGAAATATCAAGCTGGCGACGCGGGGCGCTACCCCATCGCCCGCGTCTGGGAGAAGAACTGGTAGGCCCCAGTGAAACGGATTCCCGGCTTCTAGTCTCGAATCTGCTGGGAGAGGTAGCGCTCGTAGCCAATTTCCTGCATCTGGTACACCTGCGCCTCCAGCCAGTCCACGTGCGCCTCTTCGTCTTTGAGCAAACGCTCGAACAGTTCCCGCGAAGCGTTGTCGCCCTCTTCGCGGGCAATCCGCACCGCGTCGTTATATAGCGCCACTGCCCCAATCTCCAGCTTCAGATCGCTTTCCAGTTGCTCCTTGACGTTCTTGCCGATGGTGAGTTGCATCGGGTCGGTCAGGGTGGGGATGGCATCCAAAAAGAGAATGCGCTCGATGATGGCTTCGGCATGCTTCATTTCATCGATGGACTGTTTCTTGATGAATTTGCCCAGCCTGGTGAAGTGCCATGCCTCACACATCTCGGCGTGAAGAAAGTATTGGTTGATGGCCGTCAACTCTTCCTTGAGGGCCTCATTCAGGGTTGCGATAACTTTCGGATTACCTTTCATTACAGGAGTCTAGCAGAGGCGCGCCGCGCAGGTGGGCTACCATTTCCGGCATGCTCGCGGAGCGCAAGCGAAAAGCCCTGGAAGAGACGACGACGGCATCGAAGGCAGCGCCAGCGGGACCATGGATGAGCGTCCTCCGCCGCAGTTTCGGTACAATTCGACGATGGAGAGAATGAAGACACTGATGGTTTACGCGCTCTGCCTGACCATGGCGGCGCCGGCCGTGTGGGGCGCCGACACCGCCCCCTTGCGCGGATACTCGTCCGAGGCGGCGCGCACCCAGCGCGAGTGGGAGGCGAAGTTCCGCGCCATTCCGGATCCGGCTCTGCTGCGCGCCTACATGCAGCGCCTCTCCGCGCGGCCGCATCACGTGGGCTCGGCCTACGATAAGGAGAACGCGGAGTGGATCGCGGCCAAGGCGAAGGAATGGGGGCTGGACGCGCAGATCGAAACCTTCGACGTGCTCTTCCCCACCCCGAAGGAACGCGCGCTCGAAATGACCGAGCCCACGCGCGTCGTGGCCAAGAGCGCGGAACCCGCCGTTGCCGGCGATGCCACCTCGGCGCAGCAGAGCGAGCAACTGCCGGTCTATAACGCCTACTCCATCGATGGCGAGGTCACCGCGCCCCTGGTGTACGTGAACTACGGCATCCCGGCGGATTATGCGGAACTGGAGCGGCTGGGCATCTCCGTGAAGGGAGCCATCGTGATCGCGCGCTACGGCGGAAGCTGGCGCGGCATCAAGCCCAAGGTGGCCGGCGAGCACGGCGCCGTGGGATGCCTGATTTATTCCGACCCGCGCGATGACGGCTACGCACAGGGCGACACCTTTCCCAACGGTCCGTTCCGCCCCGGCGATGGCGCGCAGCGCGGCAGCGTGATGGACATGCCGGTGTATCCCGGCGACCCGCTCACGCCCGGAATCGGTGCCACTAAGGACGCCAAACGCCTGCCCTTGAGCGAAGCCAAAACCCTGACCACCATCCCCGTGATGCCGGTTTCCTATAGCGACGCCCAGCCGCTGCTGGCCGCGCTCAAAGGCCCGGTGGCGCCGGCCGCCTGGCGCGGGGCGCTGCCCATCACCTATCACATCGGTCCGGGGCCCACCAAGGTCCACCTCAAGCTGAAATTCAACTGGGATCTGAAGACCCTGTACAACGTGATCGTGCGCATTCCCGGCAGCACCTTCCCGGATGAGTGGATCATCCGCGGCAACCATCACGACGCGTGGGTCAACGGGGCGGACGATCCGGTGTCCGGCATGGGGCCGCTGATGGAAGAAATGCGCGGACTCGCCACGCTCCTCAAGCAGGGGTGGAAGCCCAAGCGCACCGTCATCTATTGCGCATGGGACGGCGAGGAACCGGGTCTGCTCGGCTCCACCGAGTGGGCGGAAACGCACGCCGCCGAGCTGCAACGCAAAGCCGCGGTCTACATCAATTCGGATTCCAATGGCCGCGGCTTCCTCCAGGTGGAAGGCTCGCACACGCTCGAGAAGTTCATCAACGGCGTGGCCCGGGATATCGATGACCCGGAGACCAAGGCGACGGTGTGGAAGCGGCAGCAGGCGGCACGCCTGGCGCGCGATTCTGGCGGCGCGGCGGCGGACCGCAACGAAGCACGCACGCGCGCGGACCTGCGGATCGGCGCTCTGGGCTCGGGTTCGGACTACACGGCGTTTCTCGATCACCTCGGCGTCGCCTCCGTAAATATGGCCTTCGGTGGCGAGGATCAAGGCGGCATCTACCACTCGATCTACGACGATTTCTACTGGTACACGCATTTTTCGGACACGGATTTCGTCTACGGACGGGCGCTGGCGCAGACCGCCGGCACCGCGGTGATGCGCCTGGCGGACGCGGACCTGCTGCCGCTCGATTTCGACAACTTCACCGACACCCTGCGCCGCTACATCGACGAAGTGCAGAAGCTGGCGCGCGACAAACGCGAGCAGACGCTGGAGCGCAATCGCCAGATCGACGACGGCGTGTTCGCGCTGGTCGATGACCCGCGGAATCCGCGGACTATACCCGCCAGGGAGGCCGTCCCGCCCTTCCTGAACTTCGCTCCACTGGAAAATGGATTCGCCGCCTTGCAACGCACTGCCAAGGCCTACGATGAGGCGCTGGCGCACGCCTCGGAGAATGGCGGCGACGCATTGGCGCGCGCCTCGCTGCGCGAGGTAAACGCCCGGCTCATCGCCATCGAACGCGCCATGACGCTGAATGAAGGGCTCCCCAATCGCGACTGGTTCAAGCACCAGATCTACGCACCGGGGTTCTATACCGGCTACGGCGTGAAGACGCTGCCCGCGGTGCGCGAAAGCATCGAGCAGAAGGAGTGGAAGCTGGCCGCGGAACAGATCGTGCGTGTCGGCAAGGTGCTGGAGAATACCGGCGAGGCGATTCAGGGCGCCACCACGGAATTGGTCCGCGCGGCGCGATAGGCGGTATCCACGCAGCGACATTCGCGCGGCGCCGCCGGCCGCGCGTCTTCTCAAGCCGTCTTCAGAGCCTCCAGCACCCGCGCGGGCGTCATCGGCAACTGCCCCAGCCTGATGCCCGCGCCATCGTAGATGGCGTTGGCCATCACCGCGCCCATGGTGATGATGGGAGGCACACCGCCTCCCATCGCCGCGGTTCCGGGGTTGTCGATGAGGATGGTCTCCACCTTGGGTATCGCGGAAAAGCGCGGGATCGAGACGAGAATGCCCGGAATTCCGTTGAAAGTAGCGGCCCCCTGCGTAACCCACTCTACGACGCCTTTCTCCGTTTGACAACCCCCGACTTAGGCGGCGCCAGAGCTTCCAGTTCTTTGATGAGCGCCGGAAGCTGTTTGTATCCCTGG
>JANYAH010000359.1 GCA_025361425.1 Candidatus Solibacter sp.
GGCTCGGTCGCGCGTTGACAGCGCAGCACGCCTGGCAATGGCTGGCGGAACTGCCGTCCGCAGTCCAGGCATAGCCACTTCCGTGCCCGTCTGGAGACGGAACGGGTGATCGGCAACGACTGGGTAGTGCGCTATGAGAACCGGTATTTGCAGGTGCAGACGTCGGGGTGTCGGCACGCCCCGGCCAAGGCGAAGGTGGTGGTGTGCGAGTGGGAAGACGGCCGCCTGGAGATTCGATATCGCGGACAGAAGTTGCAGTGGGAAGAACTGCCAGAAAAGCCAGAGCCGCGCCGGGAGACGAGGGCGGAGAAGAAGTCGAAACCTTACGGTGGGACACCACCGACAGCGCAGCACCCGTGGAAGCAAAGCTATCAGGAGATGAAGGTTTGGAATTCGCCGGTAGAGAAGGCCGCGCAGGTCTGACCACGAAGGGCCACCGCGGCCTCCCGTTGGTCGGCACGGTAACCAAAGGAATACACAGAAAGGGGACATTCTTAACGAGGTAAGCATGGGGACATTTTTAACGAGGCTCGACACCCTTGGACAGATCGGCGGATCATCGGCCGGGTAGCTGTTGTATGCTGGTTCACGCGAGTGTGCAGTACGAGGAGGGACATGACATGAAGATACTGGCTACGGGGGACCTCGGCGTCGCAGCAAGCGAAATGATCACAGTTAAGGTCACCAAATCGATGCATCCGTACGTCGCATCGTTTTCCAACCTGAGTGGCTCCGTCTGGGCTACCGCCACCCGACCGGACAAGCTGGAGGTGCGGACCTTCCAGGCGCCGGCCGCGCCGCGGAGCCAAGCCAGCTTCACGCTGGTCTTCGACTTTGCTCCGGATTTACAAGGGGGCTTTGACCCAGCAGACAAATATGTCGTGGAGATCACAGGGGACCCTACAGGGCAGACGCGCACCTTGACCATTGTTCCCCCGCCGATTTCAAGCCACGGATTCACATTTGTGGTGGAGGATCCGTCATGAACCCGGGATTTTCTCAGCGAAACTTTCCAGCCCTCGTCGGGATGGCGCTGCTCCTTTTCAATCCGGCCGGGATGCGCGCTGCCGATGCGCCCGCGAATAACGATGCGTTGGCCAAGATTTTCCAAGCCGCTATCTCCAATATCAAGGCCGCGAAAGTTCGAGAAGACGCGGCAAAGAAGAAGGCCGTGGCGCTCACGGGGGCTGCGAAGGCAGCGGCAGACGACCAGGCAAACCAGGCATCCCTCGATGCGCAGGACGCTCTGACGAGCGACATGATTCCCTATACACAATACTTGACCAGCGGCGCAGTATACCGGAGCGTGCTGTCGGACCTGGAACAACAGCGGCTGGATAAGGCAGTGGGCACCGCGTCTGGCTCATCGGGAGGCACGTCGCCGGTCAGTAAGGGCAGTGTGCCGTCACTCTTGGGTTTCGCGGTGGAGCACGGCGGACTCGTGGAGTCCACCAACAGCACGGTGATGACATTCCAAAGCAATCTCGCAAACCTGATTAAGGCCATGGGCCAGCAGGACTATCTGAAGAGCTGGATTGACCCGAAGTCCTCCTGGATAATGCAAGGCGCACAAAGGCTGACTGCCTCGGTATCGTTTGACGCCAGCCAGGGCGGGTCATCGGGAGTATTCATGGGAAGCACGCGGCAGATCTCGGGCGTATCGGCGCATTTCGACATTTACAGCCACCGGGACCCGAGACACCCGGCATACTACCGCTTTTGGAACACGTTAGTCGCGGGTTCCGGCGGCACACTTGCCAACTCGTTAAACGCCCTAATCGTGGCGATCCGGGCTTACGTGGATCCGGCCACCGGAACCCATCCGTTTGACACCTGGCGGGCGGCGGCCAGATCGGCAATTGCATCCGCCGCACCCGATGAAGTAGAGGTCGTGGTCCGGAATCGGGCCGAGGCCTTTCGACAGGCTTTCGGTAGCGTGCCTGCGCTGCAGCCGGCCTTCCAGACGGCTGCCAACGCGCTTTCCGCGTATGCCGATCAACGCCGGCAACAGCTCACTACTATTGCCAAGAGCCCGGTAGTGGCGGTGGAATACAATTTCACACGGCAGTTTCCCGAGGCCCAAACGCTGAACAACATGTCCAACCGGGCTGCCGTCACCAGCGCAGGCGGTTTGACACTCCCGGATCTTTCCAACGTCACTCTCATCGGGGTGTACTCGCTTGGCAGATCGCCAAAAACCCCTGAGGTCACGGCCAATCTCGGCATGACTTTCTTCCAGTCCCTCCCCAAAGGATCTGCGACAGGCAGCCTGCGTGACTGGCGGTTCTCCACCCAGTTGGACGTCCCGTTACGGGATATCCAAAACATCGGAACGCCAAGCCTGTCGGTATCCTATCTGTTGTTAGACCTGGTGGAGAAGCCGCTGGGCGCGGCGGTCACGGTGAACAGTAAACCGGTCGGTACGCCCGGTATCGTTCACCTTCTTCAAGGCAAGCTGACCATTTCCGTGAAGAACTCCGGTATCAAGATTCCGATCTCCTTTACGTATTCCAACCGAACCGAACTGAATACCAATAAGGAGAAACGGGGAACCATCGGGATCACCTACGATTTGGATTCACTCTTCGCAAAACCGAAATAGGGCGACCGGTCACGCGAAGTGGCGCGTTCGCTCCATGGGCGCGGAGCCTCCGCGGCCCGTCCTTCGTGTGCGGGCGCCGGAGCCGGTTCGTCGGGGATGCCTCTCGCCGGGGAGCATCGCACGCCGCCCGTTCTTCTAGCGGAATCCATACGCCGCGGAAATCGACTTCTCGCCGTGTAGCCTCATCCGGGGGTCTAGGGGTCCGGAGCGTCGGCACTGAGGGTAGCTATCCGCCTGACCCGCAAGTTTACGCATAAGGCCCCAGAAACCGTGCCCCGTTGAAATGGATCAGGTGCGACGGCGCATCGGCAACCCAGACCTCCGTCTCCCAGGCGATCTCACCCAGATACCGTGTCATGACAGCCCGCTATGGAAACGCCGTCACGTAGACAAGGCCGGCCTTGGATTCCGCAAACAGCCGCGCCAGCTCATCGTGCCGCTTCCCGTTCACTGGGCCGTGACTCGTCACGGATTCAACCAGCAACAACCATTCGCGTCCCGGGTCGTACAGAACCACGTCCGGCATTTTGCCGTGGCCATCGACCTCCACACCGAGCTTCGTCATCAGTTTCTTGTCGAAGTACCCCCACTTCTCGCCCGTGTCTCCGGCATAGATGAGCAGGCCGCCGGGCACAAAGCGGGGGGCGAATTCCTCGATGATCGTTTTGATGAGTTGACTGTGATCGCCAGGGCTGAGACGCATCGTCTCGCCGGTCGCCAGCTTAACCGGCAGTTTCCGCATCTCTCGCGCTCTCGCGTATCTCGTTGTTAGCGTCCTCCTGTTTTTCTGGTAAAGCCGCCAGGTTTTTGATCCAAGCAACTGTGCCGAACGTGCGCAGTAGCTTCAGCGTACCCGGCCCGATCTGGTAGACCGTCTTCGGGCTGTTGACCGGCCGTGCGGGGTTGTCCGGGTTGAAGAGCGCGACCCCGGCAGCCACCAGTTAATGCATGGTCTGGCGGCGAAACGTCTCGCGCGTGTTGGGTGCGTACTGCTTGCCGAAATGATCCCGCGCAAACTGCATCATGGGCGTGATCCCCAGGAGCGGGTCTTTTGCAGCAGCCCAAGGCTTCTCTTGCGTCAGATTGAGCAGCGCCAGCAAGCACAACGCCGAACGGTCATTCTGCTGGGCACGCGGCATCGCCAGCTCACCCAGCACCTGAAGGGCATCAGCGATCTTATTTCGCTTTGCCATGCAGCGCCGCTACCTGACGGTCGATCAGTTCTTGCGTAATATCTCCCTGCACTTGCGCCCACCGGCCAAGTTCTTGCAGATCCGGGCGGCCAGGGTACAGGAGAAGACGGAGATCCGTCGCGTTTACCTGAGTGTGCCCGCTAAAGCGGCGGAAGTAATCATCCACGGACGTCGAGTTTAGGAACACAGCCAAGCCGTGGGCGACGTCGCCGTCAATGCCTCTCTTGCCTGAGTGAAACACGTTCAAATGGTTCTCAAACCCGATCGCGTCACTCTTGAAAGCCGCGGGGTCGACCACATGCGCGACGATCCGCCGCCGTTCTTCTTTCGACGAGAACCGGCGGACGACCGTGTAAAACCCCTTCGGGTAAAGCCACTTCCGGGTCTCCAGGCTATCAATGACGGCATTCGGCTTCTTGGACTGCCGCGGCCACTCCAACTGGCCATTCACAAAGTGCGCCGGATAGAGAAGCGGCACGGTGCCTTCCTCCGGGTTCTCGCGCAGATATTCTTTCAGCCGGAAGTCAACGACCGGCCCCGTCGAAACCTCAAGACCGATCTCCTCAAGCGACCGTTCAGCCAAAGGTACGCCGTTCAGATCGCCATGCGATGGCGCTATAGGCACATGGATAAACTTCTGTTCGTCCCCGTCGTGAACATTCGTCCCCGTCGTGAACAATCTCCGCGAACCGGTAATCGTGCGCCTCCAGGTCTGAGAAGCCGATATCGCTGGCTGTTGTGATGGTGACCTTGCCCTGTTTCTTGCCCCGCACCAGCTTGATGATGACGTTCTCCTGCAGAACCTCGTCATCGTTGAACGCACTCGTGCGGCTGTGAAACAGGTGGAGGTGCTCGACCGAAGCCTTGGCAGTCATCCATTCCCGAAATGGCTTGTAGTAAGGCCCGTTGCAGAAGCTTCTGGGAACGATGGCGACCATCTCGCCGCCTGGCGCCATCAACTCAATCGCCAACCCGACAAACGCGGTATAAAGGTTGACGGTCTCCAGCTTGACCGCCCGGAGCAGGGCTCGGTGTTCTGAACCGCTGTTGATCTTTTTGTAGGGTGGATTCAGGATTGCGTGCGTGAAGCCCGCTCCCTTCCTGCCCATCGTAATCCTGTAGACCGCATCTTGAATGAAATCGCGGTCAATAACGGTTGCCTCAAACTTGCCGTTGCCATAAGCATGCATCGTCTCGCGCAGGTAGGATGCCAGCTTCCCATCAATCTCGTAGGCCGTGGCGCAGACATCATCAGCGCCCCACCGGTTGAGAAACGCCGCTGTCAGCGACCCGACACCAGCTCCCGCATCCAGTAGCCGAATAGAGCCCGTTCGCTGGGAGAACAGACCGGCCATGAAATTCGCCACGCTCTCCGGCGTCATGAATTGGCCAAGTTCTGCCTTACGTTCCGGATTCAGTTGCCGGTTTGCTGCCAGACGCACCTGATCGAGTGCGCCTGGCTGCGCTACCGCCGTCTCAGCCTGCCTCATGGAACCTCTGGAAGAGCCTCACCACCTAACATCATATCGGTTAACGGCGAGGTATCTTGACGGCATCCGCCAACTGGCGTCGATTCTGTGGAATCCTGCCGCCCTTCCCCACTGATAGACTAAAGTCGCCGCTATGAAACTTCAGAGCCATACGATTACTCAAGGACGAGACCGCGCTCCGGCGCGAGCCATGCTGAAGGGCATCGGGTTCACCGATGAAGATCTGGCCAAACCGATCATCGGGGTGGCCAATACCTGGATCGAAACCATGCCCTGCAATTACAACCTCCGCGAACTCGCGGTCAAGGTGAAGGAAGGGATTCGCGCGGCGGGCGGAACGCCGATGGAGTTCAACACCATCGCCATCTCCGACGGCGTGACCATGGGCACCGAGGGCATGAAGGCGTCGCTGGTCAGCCGCGAGGTGATCGCCGATTCCATCGAACTGATGGAGCGCGGCCACATGTTCGATGGCATCGTGGCGCTGGTGGCCTGCGACAAAACCATTCCCGGCGCCGCCATGGCGCTGCTGCGCCTCAACGTCCCGGGCGTCGTGCTGTACGGCGGCACCATCATGCCCGGAAAATTTCAAGGACACGACATCACCATTCAGGACGTCTTCGAGGCCGTGGGGGCCAACGCGCGCGGCAAACTGAGCGACGCCGACCTGCTCGATATCGAGGACCATGCCTGCCCCGGCGCGGGTGCTTGCGGCGGCCAGTTCACCGCCAACACCATGGCTACGGTGATGGAGTTGATCGGCCTCTCCCCGATGGGGACCGCCGCCGTACCGCAGGTGGATAAGCGCAAGGAAGACGTGGCATTCGGCTGCGGCGCAGTCATCATGAACGCGGTGCGCAAGAACATTCTGCCGCGCGATATCTGCACGCGCGCGGCCTTCGACAATGCCATCGCGGGCGTGGCCGGAACGGCCGGGTCCACCAACGCCGTGCTGCATTTGCTGGCCATGGCGCGGGAGGCTGAACTGCCGCTCAATATCGACGATTTCGAACCCATCCTGGCGCGTACGCCGATCTTCGTGGACATCAAGCCGGGCGGCAAGTATATGGCCGCGGACGTGGACAAGGCTGGCGGCATCGGCGTGGTTGCGCAGCGCTTGCTGGAAGGCGGGTACGTGGATGGCTCGACGCTGACCGTGACCGGGCGTAGCTTGGCGGAAGAAGCCGCGGACGCGCGTGAAACCGCCGGCCAGGTGGTCATCCGGCCGCTCAGCCAGACCCTCAAACCGCGCGGCGGCATCGCGATTCTGCGCGGATCGCTGGCGCCCGAAGGGTGCGTCATCAAACTGGCCGGGCACGACAAGAAAATCCATCATGGCCCGGCGCGCGTGTTCGACCGTGAGGAGGAAGCCATGGCGGCGGTGATGCAAGGCAAGATTCAGCCCAACGACGTGGTGGTGATCCGCTACGAAGGCCCCCGCGGCGGACCCGGCATGCGCGAAATGCTCGGCGTCACGGGAGCCCTGGTAGGCGCCGGATTGAGCGATAGCGTGGCCCTGGTCACCGACGGACGCTTCAGTGGAGCCACGCACGGCTTCATGGTCGCCCACGTGGTGCCGGAGGCTTTCAACGGAGGCCCCATCGCCATCGTGGCCGAAGGCGACGCGATTACCGTGGACGCCGAACGCGGCGTGCTCAATCTCGAAATTCCCGAGGGCGAAATTGCGCGCCGCCTGACGGAGTGGAAGCCCCGCGAGCCGCACTATAAAACCGGCGTATTCGCCAAGTACTGCAAGTTAGTCTCCAGCGCCAGCGAAGGCGCCGTCACGCGTGCATGACTTAGAGAAGCAAATTCAGGCGCCGATGAACGCCGATAAGAATTCAGTGTTATCCGCGTTCATCGGCGTTCAGTTTTTTGCCCCTACCACACTAGCAGTTCAATCGCCGCGCCGGACTCGCATTTGATCAGCCCGGCCGCGCTGCCGTGGCTCAACGAAACTTCGTAATACCCGGAGCTGCCCAGAATCAAAAACAACTCGCCCGCACCGCACTCCGCGTAGTTGCGCGCCAGCGCCGTGACGGCTTGCGGTCCCAGCGCCAGCGTGAAATTGCGGGTTTGCAGATCGCCGAAATCGCTCACATGGAAGTTCGTAACGATATTCCCAAAGCGGTCGATCTTCAGAATCCGCCCGATCCATGTGCGTTTGCCCGCCCGGTGCGGCTTTTCGAACTCGGGCTTCAGATAATCCCGCATCAATTTCCCGATGCGCGACGGCGGCACCCCCGCGGCCAGGTGCGCACCCACCGGAGCGAAGATGTCGCGGCCGTGAAACGTGTGGCTCACCGGATGACGGAAGTACTTTTCGTTAGAGACATGCCGCACTTTGCACTTCTCGCGCAGGTAGACCATGGAGAGGACCCCGTTATCCGGGCCCAGGAAATAGTGGCCGCCGGCTTCCACCAGAATCGGGCGGCGCGCCGTGCCCACTCCGGGGTCCACCACCACCACATGCACCGTCTTCTTCGGGAAATAGCGCCACGCCTGCGCGATCAGGTAGGCGCCTTCACCGATCTCAAACGGCGTCACGCCGTGGCTAATATCCACAATCCGCGCCGCCGGGCAGATGCCCAGAATCACGCCTTTCATGGTGCCCGCGAAGTGGTCGGTTACGCCGAAATCGGTGGTCAGGGTTAGAATCGGTCGCGTCATTGGTAAAATGAAAGCAAGTGCAGCATTTCTACTTCGATCACAACGCCACCACACCGGTCGCTCCGGAGGTTCTCGAGACGGTGGTGTCGTGCCTCGAACAAGTGTATGGTAACGCGTCCAGCATTCACCATTTCGGACAGGGCGCCAAGCAGCGGTTGGAAGCCGCGCGACGCCAGGTGGCGGCGCTCATCAACGCCGGCGCGGCCGAGATCGTGTTCACCAGCGGTGGCACCGAGGCCAATAATCTCGCCATTCTCGGCCTGACGCGGGCCTCCACCGCCGCGCGCAAGCACGTCGTCACTTGCGCCATCGAGCACCCGGCGGTGCTCTCCACCGTCAAACAATTGGGTACTGAAGGCGTGGAGATCACCTGCCTGCGGGTCGGGTCCAGCGGCATCGTCAGTCCGGAAGATATTCGGCGCGCGCTCCGGCCGGAGACCGTGCTGGTCAGCATCATGCACGCCAATAACGAACTTGGGACGCTACAGCCGATCGCGGAAATCGCGCAGATCGCGCACCAGGCCGGCGCCGCGATGCACGTGGATGGAGTTCAGGCGCTAGGCAAAGTGCCGGTGGACGTGGTTGCGCTTGGCGTGGACCTCTACAGTATGAGCGGCCACAAGCTGTATGCGCCCAAGGGCGTGGGGGCGCTTTACGCGCGCAAGGGAACGCGGCTCGCGCCCATCGCCTACGGCGGGCATCACGAGCGCGACCGCCGGCCCGGCACGGAAAACGTCCCGGGGATCGCGGCCTTCGGCGCGGCCGCGGAACTCGCCGGGCGCAGCATGGGCGGGGACACCGAACGCCACGCCATGCTGCGCGACCGTCTGGAAAACGCCGTGCTGGAACGCGTGCCCGGGACGGGCGTCAACGGCTCGCGCTGGAATCGCGTGCCCAACACCAGCAATCTCTACTTTGACGGCATCGATGGCGAAGCCATGGTGATCGCGCTCGACCTGCGCGGCTTCGCGGTCTCTACCGGAGCGGCCTGCTCCAGCGGAGCGCTGTCGCCGTCGCACGTGCTGAAGGCCATCGGCCTGAGCGACGACCGCGCGCGGGCCAGCATGCGCTTCTCGCTGGGACGCAGCAATACCGCCGAGCAGGTGGACGCGCTCATTGATGCCATCGGCGCCAGCGTGGCGCATTTGCGTAGGATTTCGGTGCATGCCTGAGCTGCCCATCGCAGTCGCTATGAGCGGCGGCGTGGACAGTTCCACGGTCGCCGCCATGCTCGTTCGGGAGGGCCGCACCGTGGTCGGCATGACCATGCAGTTGTGGAATCAGCGGCGCCTGCCCGAACTGGCCTCCGAAGCCTCCACCGGACGCTGCTGTTCCCTGGACGATGTATACGACGCGCGCCGCGTGGCCGAGCAGATCGGCATTCCCTACTACGTGGTCAACTTCGAGCAGCAGTTTGAAGAGCATGTGGTGAAGCCCTTCGTGGAGGAGTATCTCGCCGGGCGGACCCCTATTCCCTGCACCCTGTGCAACAACTACATCAAGTTCGATCGCTTCCTGGAGATGGCCGATTCGGTGGGCGCGCACTTCATGGCCACCGGCCACTACGCGCGCGTACGCTTCGCTTCCGACGCCGGGCGCTATCAACTGCTGCGCGCCGTGGACCAGTCCAAGGACCAGACCTACTTCCTTTTTGGCCTGACCCAGGCGCAGTTGGCGCGCACCCTGTTTCCGCTCGGCGAATTGAATAAGCCGGAAGTGCGCGACATCGCGCGGTCGATGGATCTCGCGGTGGCATCGAAGGGCGATAGCCAGGAGATCTGCTTCGTCCCCAACGGCGACTACGCGGCCTTCATGGATGCCTACCTCAAGGAAAAAGGCGTCGCCGTGGAGCGCACCTCGGGCGAGATTGTGACCACCGGTGGGCGCACGCTCGGCCGCCACGAGGGCGTGCACCATTTTACGGTCGGCCAGCGGAAGGGATTGGGCATCGCCACGGGCGAAGCCCTCTACGTGATTGCCACCGACCCGGCCAGCCAGCGCGTTACCGTGGGCGGCAATGACAAATTACAGTGCGCGCGTTTTGTGGCCAAGCAGGTGAATTGGATTTCCATCGCCGGGGTGGATCCCGGGGCTACCCTGCGAGCCCAGGTCAAGATCCGCAACAAGCACGCCGCCGCGTCCGCCACGCTCTCTGGCACCGCCGATCCCGACCGCGTTGAAGTGCGCTTCGACGACCCGCAGCGAGCCATCACCCCAGGACAGGGGGCAGTGTTCTACGATGGCGAGATCGTGCTGGGTGGCGGCTGGATCGAATAGCGTTCCCCCCTTCAGCTTTTTAGGCCTACAATAGCGGTCAGGAGGCTCTGCATGTTCGGCATGTCGGCTGTCCTGGTTTACCTGCTGGCGGTGGGCATCCCCATCTACCTGCTGTATCGTTTCCACTCACAAGCCCGGTATTGGCATACCCTGTCGGTTCTGGCGGCGATTGCCCTGGGCTTCATACCGATACCCATTACATTACAGAAGCCGGAGTTCGATTTGCTCTTCGGTTTCGTATTCATCACGCTGATGATCTGGGGCGCGGGCGGTCTGCTTCTGTTTCGTTCGCACCACGACACGCCCCACCACGAAAAACACGCATAACCACGCTGGCGTTGAGCGACTTCACGGGGCGGTCTGTCCGGTTTTACACCCGCTTCAGGACAAACCAGATCGGGTCCCCCAGCGCCAACGCCAGCGGCGAGTCCAGCCCCGTCCATTTCCCCAGCAGTGTCCGCGGACCGAGCAGCCGCAATTCCCCCGCATTCAGCCCCCGCGTGAACTCCACCCCCGCCGCCGAGCATTTCGCCAACCCCGCCCGGATCGACGCGTGGAACAGCACCGGGGTCACCTGGTTCAACAGGCTGGTGTCCGGCGTCTTTAGCGAAATCAGATGGCCGTCCCATTCGCCTTCCAGCGCTGCCAGCCCGGGCGCCGCCGCCCGCGCATCGGCGAACAGCGCCTCCGCGTCCGGCGCCGACATGTGCTCAAACGGATAGTTCTGCCGCGCCATCACGAAGGTCGAAAACACGATTCCGTTGGGGAACGTGCCCAGGTGCATCACGCCGATCGCATTCTGCCCGTCGATCACCTTGATGGTGTCGTACACCATCTGGTATGGCGGGTTGGTGTACTTCAGCAGCAGCACCTCGTCGCCCTTCTTGAAGTATGCCCGGTTGTCGTCCGGGTATTGGACGGTGCGCACCTCAGGCAGGCCGGGGAGCGCCGAAAGTTCGTAGTTCACCACGTGCCCGGTCACCACGCCGTTCTGCACGGGGTTGAAGCGCTTCCAGAAACTTCCGCCCGCGAAGACGCGCCCCGCCGCCGCCGCGCCAGGGTCCAACAGGGCGCCGCGCACACGTTCTTCCCAGCCGATCAGCGTATCCTTGGCGAAACTGCCCTTCCAGAACGAGTCGCGGAAAATGCGCTCTTGTGCGAAATCGATGCGCACCGCGCCCGTGTTGGCCAGGTTCTCGATCCCAAGTGTCGGCGTGTCGCGGAGGATGGCCTGCAATTCGGCCGACGGGCGCGTGCTGAAGAAGTCCGGCGTCTCCGCTCCGCGCAGAACCGCGGCGCGCACGTCCGCCGCCAGCAAGGGTGCGCCGAACGAGAGCGGATCGTACTCGCGCTGCACGAACTGCGCCGTGAAGGCGATGAACCGCAGGCGCGCCTGCAACTGGATCACCGGGTCGCCCGTCCCCGTGACCTGGAACGATGTCAGGAAGCCTGCCAGACTGCCGAGCGCCGCCAGATCCTGGAACGTGCGGAATTTCAGGTACGCTGTCCCCGTCTCCCGCAGGGCGCCGCCGCCCATCTGTTCGTAGACGTGGCAGTACAGCGTGGTGTAGTCCTGCAAAAGCTCCGCGAGCCCAGCGAAGCCTCCGCCGCCATCCTTCTGCATGTACTTCGTACCTTCGAAGGTGAACCGGCGCCCATCCTGCGCGGCGAATTCGACGTGGTACCGCATCTCGCCCTCGCCCGTCACCGGGTTTACCCGCAGATAGTTGAACCGGCTGTTGGATTCGTCGATGGCGAAGGTCGCCGTCTTCATCCCCTCGAACTCGCCGAAGGACATGGTGCCCTTGACCGACGCCTCGTGCGCATACCCATCAATAAACTCGTTGACGTCGCCCACCGTCATCCGCCCGTCGAACACGCACGAGTTCGCGCCCGCCGGGTCGCCCGCCGCTGGAATGCGGTCGCCGATGGTGAGATCTCCCGCGCGCCCCGCGGCCGGCGTGAAAGCGCCGGGGAAATACCAACCCTTCATCTGCTCATCGAACAGCATGCCCACGCCGTCCGGCAACTGCGCGTCGAGGAACGGCTTCAGCAGCGTATTGGTGGGCAGCTCCTTCTGCGTCAAGCGCGTGAGCGTGTAATAGAAGCCGAACTGGGCTGTGCCCTGCGAGCCGGCTTGCGAATGGAACAGGCCGAGCGAAGAGCTCCCCAGCAGGGACGACACTGCCGGCGGCAACCCCGTCATGTAGGTGCCCACCAGAAAATCGGCCGACACCTTGCGAATCTCATCGTGGAACGGCGTGAAATCGTTCAACTGGAAGTGGTCCTTCAGGAAGCTCGGGACCACCAGGCCCTCCATTAGCCCCATCAGTTCGTAGCGTGCCTCCAGTCGCCCGTCCGGCTTGTTGTTGAATTGCAGATAGGCGATTCCGCCCGCGTGGTTCGCGTTGGAAACGGTGTCCATGCGCCACACACCCTCAAGGTCGGCGGGCGCCGGCGCCGCGCTCGCCGCGTACAACGCCTGATGATCCCGCGCCGTCATCTGGTCGAAGCCGTAGAGCCGCGACATCGGGAAAGTGATCATCCGCGCGCCGTTAGGGAACTCGCCCAAGTACACGCGCCCGATCAGCAGACTCTCATTGACGAGCTTAAAAATATCGTAGAAGCCCTGCCACGGCGGATCCAGATATTTCAGCAGAATGTAGCGGCCCGGCTCCAGTGTGCCCTTGGTGCCGTGCGTGATCTCGATCTCTTCCAGGCTGTTGCGCGCGTGTATGCGGTCGTCGGTATCGCTGGTGATTCCACCGTACTTGCCGTCGTTCGCGAAAAACTGCTTACGGAAGCCGGTGAAAATGGCCGAAGACATGGCGTTCAACACGTGGCCCTTGGGGAAGAAACCCTTCCAATAAGCATCGTTGCGAATGGTCTGCGTATGGGTATCGACCCTGGGCGCGCCGCCCTGGTTGACGAGCGTGTCGATTCCCATGGTGGGACAGCGCCGGAACAGCGCTTCGAGCTGCCCTTCGCTGTACTCGATCGCATCCAAAGCGTGAATGCCCGCCATGCTGACCGGCCGCGCAGCCGCCGGATAGGCATTGCGGATTCTGAGTTCCGCGAAGCGTTCCGTCAGTGCCGAGATGGTGAGGAACGGATTTACTCCCAGCGCGCTCGGGATTACCGAGCCATCGGTCACGGAGAGTCCCTGGTGCACGCTGCCATCGCCCGCGAACACGCGCCCGAACGGGTCCACCGCGCCTTCGAAGTAATCGTCGCCCATGGGGCAGCCGCCCAGCGGATGCGCCGTGATCAGGTGCCGCAGGTTGAACATACTCCACGTCGGGTTAGAGATAAAGTTGCCGCGCAGGGCATGCGCGTGGCGACGAATCTCCTGATTCATGCGGGTGAAGATCTGCTGCTGCCCGGCCTTGTCCCAGGAGATGCGGATGCGCCCGTCGGGTTCGGTAAAGGGCGCCTCAAATAGGATGGATCCGCGGGCGTTGTCCTGCCCCATCACCAGGTACAGCATGGAGTGATTCATCGCGCCGTCGCGTGCGTGAGCCGGGGCGGCAGGGTCGAAATCGCGCGCCAGGCGGTCGCGCTGCGCGTCTTCGTTGCCGGTCACGGTGTCCAGGCCGCGAATCAGGCCGAAGGCCGCCTTGGCGCCGTCGATGTAAGCGTTGGGGAACGAGAAATCCTGGACGGCGATGCGCTGCGCCTCCGGCAGCCCCTTGCTGTACCGCACCAGCCCGACGATGTTCGGGCCGGGCGGCGCCGAATCGCCCGCCGCCGGAGCCTGCGAGTGCAGATACCCCAGCACGTCGGTTTCGTAGTCGCCGTTGTAGGCCAGACCGAAGAAATCGCCGTTGCCGTTGAACTTTGTCCCCAGCGCGGGCGAAACCGAAAGCCCGTGCATTTCGGACCGCAGCAGAATTTCCGTACTGTTCAGGGATCCCGCCGATAGCACCACTTCGCCCGCATCCATGGTGAATTTCTCGCTGTCGTGGGGGCCCTTTACGTACTGGCCGTGAATCCGCCACCCGCCGCCAGAAAGTTTCTCCAGCCACTCCACCTTGGTCTGCGTCAGGATGGTGGCGCCGGCGTTGCGCGCCATCGGCAGATAGTTCATGCACAGCGTGTTTTTGGCCTTCACGTTGCAGCCGCAGACGCAATTGCCGCAATCGTTGCAAGGCCGCTGCTCCACACCGTGCGGGTTGTTCCCGTCGATGGTGAAATTCACCGCGATGTCGAGCGCTTCCACCGTGGTACCCATCTCTTGCGCCCGCCGGTTCAGCGCCTGCACCTTGCCGAGTTGCATGGCGCGCGGATGCTTCGAGGGCGCCAGCACATCGCGCGCGCGCTGGTAGTAGGGCTGTAGTTCGTCGAACGTAATGGCTGCGGGCCAGTGGAACTGCTCGAACACTTCGCGGTCTGGCACAATCGCCACGTTGGCGTTGATCAACGACGTGCCGCCCAGCCCCGAGCCCTTGATCACCGAAATGTCCGGGTGCGTCAGTAGCTCAAAAAGTCCCAGCGGGTTGTCCGAACCGCGCGCCTCGCCGATCACGCCGGCCAGCGTCTCGGGAAACTGGCCGGGCTCGCGTTCCTTGCCGCGTTCCAGAATACAGACCGAGGGCTTCGGATTGAGTTTGGCCGCCGCCAGCCTGGCCGCCGCGATGGCCCCTCCGTACCCGGATCCGATAATCACGAAGTCGTACTTGTTCTTGCGCTGCGCCCACAGTGTGGATAGCATCTTATCTCCCCTTCTCTTATTCGCCCAGCAGGTCGCGGAAGAAATCATTCAACAGCCGGTTCTTCGGGTCGAAGGTGCGGCGCGCTTCGGCGAACTGTTTCCAGCGCTCACCCAGAGCCTTCTCAATCTGCGCGCGCGTCGCCAGCGGAGTCTGGTTGGGCAGCGGAACGCCGCCGTGATCGCTACACCATTGGTTATAGGCCGGGAGGAACGTGGTCCAACCGGGATTCCCCGTAGACACCGGGTCGATGGTCATCACATTGCCGTCCCACGAATAGGAGAGCAAAGACTGGCGGTCCTTTAAAATGCGATACCCCACGTACAGCATATTGTTGCGGTAGCCCGTGTCGTGATAATACTTTTTGCAGAACGCGAAGTACAGCGGCAGCACGCTAGGATAAAGCTCCTCGGGGAAGGCCCACAAGCTGAACGTGTAGCGACTGGCATCGGCCACCGGCGGGTACGAAATGATCTGGTCCGTGGCCACAGTGTTCTCGCTGCGCACGAGGTTCTCCAGCTTGAACCGCCAGACCGCGCAGAACCCGTCGATCACCTTGTAGCGCACCGTTTTGTTGGAAATGTTCGCCTCCACCTGCGCGCTGAACAGCGGCCCCGCCTTGGCCCACATGTAATTGCGCAGGGGCCAGACATGCTTGTCTGGATCGCCCGTGGCGCCCGGATTGTAATGGCGGAATTCCACCGTGATCAGGTCCTCGTAGGGAAACATGTAGTACATCAGCGAATCGCCGGAGGTCATTAGTTGGGGGAGTTTGGCGAGGAAGTCGGCGAGCTTGAAGGTTTCGTGCCGCACCGCCATGGGGAGGATCGGGCGTATCTTGTAGGTGGCTTGGTAGACGATGCCAAACGTCCCGTAGGACGACCGCACCTTCTGGATCAGCTCCGGCTGATCGTCCGAAACGTCGAGCAATTCGCCCGAAGGCAGCACCATCCCGATGCGCGTGATGTACGACCCGACCTGCCCGTACTCGCCGGGCATGGAAGCGTCCTTGGTTCCCGCGCAGGCCGCGCTGCCCACCGACAGGCTGCCGATCTCAGTATTGACGTAGAACTGCATCCCATGTTTTTCGAGTTCGTGGGCGATATCGATGGCGATGGCGCCGGCCTGCACGGTGACGGTATCCGTGCCGAGTTCCAGGATGCGGTTCATCTTCGACATCTTGATCAGGGTGCCGCCTTCGGCGACCCCGCAAGGCGGCGTGGAGTGGTTGGAGCCCACCGCGCGGACCGGCGAAGGATAGTGGTCCGGATCCTTCAGGATTTTGATAATCTCGTCGACCGAAGCGGCTTCCACCACAACGCGTGGGTGTGAGGTGACATCCCCAAACCAGTTGGTAATCGTTGTTCCAGCCATTGCCCAGCCCTCCTTCTGTAAACCTTGGTGACAGTTATATCACGAACGCTGCGCGGGATTCCACGGAGGGCATGGGGTGTGGCCAGGCAATGCTGCCTAATGCCATTCACTTTGTTCAAAACTGCGAAGCTGGCAGAGGTTGTGGGGCGGGTCCCGCTGGACCCGCGGCCGCAACAAGGATATGAGCATGAAGGTGCGAGCAGGCCGACGGGGGGCGTCGGCCGCGGACCAGGGGTCCGCCCCACTCGACATTCGACCACATCACGCTGCCGGGCGTGCGCCGCTCGGGTGTAAACTTTCGTACAGCGACGCCTCCCCGGGCGGGCGCGTTTTCCAGCGCCGGTGAATCCAAAGCCACTGGTCGGGATATTCGCGAATGACTTCTTCGAGCTTAGATTGCAGCGCCTGTGTATCGAGCACGGCATCGCCGGTCATGGCCAGGGGCGGGTAAAAGCGCAGCACGTAGCGCTGCTCCGGCTCGCTCCACAGCGCAAAGCCGGGGACTACCGCCGCCCCGCTGTGCGCGGCGAACTTGGCAAAGCCTGTGCCCGCCGAAGCCGGCACGCCGAAGAAATCCACGAAGACGCCGGTATCGAGAGCCGCGTTCTGATCGATCAGGATGCCGACCGCCTGATTGGCGGCCAGCGCCTTCAGAATGGCGCGCGCGAAATCCTTCTTGCCGATCGGATGGTTGCCAGTGAGCGCGCGCCGCCGTTCCACGAGGGCATCGATCAGCGGATTATCCAGCGGACGCACCACCACATTCATGGGCGCGGTCATCAGCGCGTGCGCAAAGGCGCTCAACTCCCAGTTGCCGAGATGCGCGGTGGCCACCAGCACGCCGCGGCCGGCCTGGCGCGCCTGGTCGAAATACTCGCCCCCTTCGAGACGGATCCACGGCCCTAGATAACCCCGCCGGATGGCCGGGAACTTGGCGAAGGTAACCAGAATCCGGGCGATGGAGCGGAACACTCCATCGACGATCTGGGCATGCCGCTGGGGCGTGAACTCGGGCAGCGCCATCGCCAGATTTTGGCGCGCCACGCGGCGCAGGCGCGGAATCGCCAGGTCGAGTAGACGGGTGTAGAGACGCGCCAGCGGAAACGCCAGCTTGCGAGGCGCCCACTGCAAGCATCGCAGCGCCACGATGGCGACGCAGTACTCCAGTACATTGCGTAGAAGAGATCGGCGACGCATGAACTTGAATTGTACCCCTGGGTGTGGCGGCGGGTTGTGGCTCGGCTTCGTGAGCTAGAAGCTATAGCGGAGGGTCAGAATGGCGTGGGAGTTGCGGCGGTATTGGCCCAGGAAATCTGTGGCGTTTCCGCGCACCAGGGCCAAGCCGGCGGTGGCGCGCCAGTGCTGGCCGAAAGCCTGACTGTACTCCGCCTTTGCGTACACGCCCTGGCCGTTCTGGCGCACGACAGCCTCGAACGCCAGGCTGCGATTGACATCGATAGTGTAGCCGGCGTGCGCCACCACGGCGCGCGTGAACCCACGCACGGGGGAGAAGCCGAGCGCGCCGCGATGCTCAGTGGTGACCTGGCCCGCGTAACCGGCCACCAGCGACCACTCGCCCGCCTGACGCTCCAGTTGCAGCACCCAGAGCGCGTAGTTATCGGACTGCGGATTAGTGGACGTGAAGTAAGCCGCTTCGCCCTTCAGCGTCACCGGTCCCAGGGGCGCGGCGGCATCGGCGCCGTACATGCGCATCCGCGGATAGAAACGCTGCACGTCGGCGCGCAGGAGGGCGAAGTTCGGCTGCACACGGAACAACGGGAGATGGTCGTAGCCATTGTAGAAGGAGAACGAGTATTCCGCCGCGGCGCCGATGTGGTTCCAGCGTGCGCCGAACTGCGGTCCGCCGGGATAGGCGGGGTCCACTTCATGCACCGGAACCCCCGGCGGCAGCACCGCCCAGCGCTGGTTCAAGAGCGGCACGCGGCTGGGCGTGAGGCGCGGGGAGAAGATCAGGTCCACGGTATCCGACTGCGTGCCATAGGTAACTCGCGCCGCGGTGATGGGCAGAAAGCCGCTGTCCACCACGTTGAGAAAATCGCGCGGGGCAAAGCGATCTGTGGGCGTGAGCACGTCCGCCTTG
>JANYAH010000367.1 GCA_025361425.1 Candidatus Solibacter sp.
GCCGTGGTGCGGTGCCGATTGACCAGCGGCTACACCGCGCCGATCGACAGTTCCATTCTGCGGTACGCTTCCGTAGATCTGACGAACGTTCAGATCAAAGCGCTGCGAGCGGCGCCGAAGACGCTGGTGGCGGGCGCGAACGTCCTGAACGAATCGAGCGCGAACATGGCCATCCGCTACACCGATGGCTCTGGCGTGATCGTCAGCCAGACCATCGAGTCGACGGGTTTTATCGATGCGTCGGCGAACACAGTCACGAATGCTCTGCCGAAGATTGACGCGATTGTGGCAAAGACCGCCGCCGCGAACGCCGCGCTGGTGTTGCACAATACCGGCGGCGGCGAGTTCGCCGGCAACGCCGCGGCAGACGCAACGATGACGGTGAAGGTCGCTTATCGCGTGCACAGTGTCTAACTGGGCTGCACTTTCGCGACTGGTGAACGTCGCCTCGCAGCAGGTATTCGGAACATCGGTTTCCTATCAACCTGCAGGTGGCGCGGCGTTCACCATCGTTGGAATTCCAGAGAGAACCAGCGACGAAGAAAGACAAGCCGCAGGAGTTTACCTGCGTCTGTTCGTGCACCTCGCCGACTTCGCCGCGCATCCTGCGCAAGGGGACGAGGTGACGATCGACGAGATCACCTACACCGTATTCGAAGTGCAGGAAGACTCCGGCGGCGGCGCGCGGCTCTCCGTGCGCGAGATCGGGTGACGTCCAGATGGCATCTATCCGCATTTACGTGAAGAAGCAGATCCGCCTCGACCGGCTGAACTTCAAACAGAACCAGATGTACAAAGTCGGGACGGTGGGTGTGGACGCGGTGAAGTCCCGCCTCTCTGCCGCGCAGGGCCCGGCGGACTCGCCCGCGAAGCCGCTTACCAGATCCTATGCCATCCAGAAATCAAAACGCGGCAAGGGTAATCGCCGGAACCTGATGCTGACTGGTGACATGCTGGGCAACTTCATGGTCCGGACCGTGACCGAGAACAAAGCGACCGCCAATCTCACAACGCGCAAGGGCAGGATCAAGGCGTGGATCAATCAGAAGATCGAACCGTGGATGGTCTTCTCGCCAAAGAACAAGGCCGCAGTGGCCGAGGCAACGCGGCAGGCGCTCGCCGAACTCAAACCGAGATTACTGATCGAACGCCTCTTAGGGGGCAAGCAGCAATGATCGATCCAGCGGAACTGGTCGACAATCTGGTTGCCACGCTGCGCGATATTCCTGATCTCGTCGCGGAGATGACTGGCGATACTGAGCGCATCTACGCTTATCATGATTCATACCCGAAGAAGGTGAGCCTCGCGCACGCCATTCACCAGATGCAGGTGCCGGCAATCATGGCGGTCTGGCAGGGCACCGCGCCAGGATCCTTCGGCGGTATGGACGTGTGGAAGCATCAGTTGACGTTGTACCTGCGAGCCCGCGAGACACTCTCGGGCGACCCGCCGACCGCGTACTACCGCCTGTTTCGATTGATCACCAAGGGCATTCCGGCCGCTCAGGGCATAGCCATGCTCAATGTCACGGTCCACCCCTCCTGCTATCCGATGGACCTGCCAATGATCCAGCGGCAGACCGATGCCGAGGGGCTCGACTATTTTGAAGTACCCATCACATTTACGGAGATCGGCGATGAATGAACAGTTCGTGTGGCTTGTCCCTCCCTTCGGACAGGGCGAGCCGAAAATGTTTGAAGCAAAACCGGAGGTTCTCGTGCCCGCGATGGTAGCTGGCTGGGTGCAGTGCGAGCCGCCGGCTGACACGAAGGAGGTGAACATCCATGTCAACGACTAGAATGCAGGAAGTCCTTATCGGCTTCGGTAAGGGCAAGCAAACCGACATCGCCACCGCGAACCTGGTCGCGAATGTCTGGCAGTTGAAGAAGCTCAACGCCGCACTGGCGAATCCGAAACTCAACACGGAAAACGATGCCGAGGAGTACGGCAAGGGGCATGAGTTCGCGACCACCACGTTCAAGACATCGTGGGACATCTCGGGCCAGATCGAGAAGTATCTCAGCGCGGAGATTGCGGCGTGGGCCATGTGCTTCGGCCTGGGTAAGGTAGTGAAGTCGGGGACCACACCGAACTGGATCTACACGTGCACACCTCTGTTTCCAGCAGCCGGCGACGCCACGGAGTTGCCATACTTCTCCTTCATCGAGCAGATCCGCCCCGGTGGGAGCGCCGTCATCGACCGCATGGC
>JANYAH010000003.1 GCA_025361425.1 Candidatus Solibacter sp.
AACTCGGTGGACGAGGTGAAGGTGCTGACTGGTACACTTCCCGCCGAGTACGGCCACACCACGGGCGGCGTGGTCAGCGTGGTCAAGAAGGGCGGCACCAATTCGCTCCACGGCATGGCCGCGGACTTCGGGCGCACGCGCCGGATGACTCACCGGCAGTTCTTCAACCTCTACAAGACCTCAGACCCGCAACCGGGAGCGCCCAACGGCGTGCCCGCCTGGTTCATGCAGCCGGATGCCAACGTAAGCGGGCCCGTGGTCATCCCTCATCTTTATAACGGCCGCAACAAGACGTTCTTCTTCTTTGGGTATCAGAAGCTGATTGAGAAAAAATCGGCTGCCTTCACCAGCCTGACGCCCACTCCGGCGTCGCTGGGCGGCGATTTCACTTTCGGCGGGTTGGGCCAGCCGCTGTACGACCCGCTCTCCACCCGCCAGCTTAACGATGGCACCTGGACCCGCGATCTGCTCCCGGGAAATATCGTGCCGAGGAACCGGTTCGATCCGGTGGCCGCCAAAATCCTCTCGTTGAATCCCTGGGTGCCGCCAAACACGCCTGGCACTTTTACCAGCACGGGGCAGGTGAGCAACTACACCTGGGCGTCGAAATCGCGAACCTTCTTTGAAGATTTTTCGCAGCGCATCGACCAGCAGTTCAGTTCGGATTTCAAGCTCTACGGCAGCTACACTTACAACCATCAGAGCGGCCTGCAGCGGCCCACCAGCATCGCGATTCCCGCCTTCGACGGGGCCAACGGCATCCTCACGCCCTTTACCCAACGGAACCTGTCCCTCGGCGCAACCAAGCTGTTCGGACCTTCCATGCTTAACGACGTGCGCATAGGCTACTATCGCGCGCGTAACGACACCTTCGTGCCCTCCTTCGGGCAGAACTGGGCGGGAACCCTGGGGATTCCCAACGTGGGCCCGCTGCTGATGCCCTCCTTCAGTGGGACCGCGGCGTCGGGCAACTCGACGGCGCCGGCCTTGAACACCATGTACGGGCTCACCGTGCCTGGGCCCTCCCGAACGGTTCGCGAGACCCTCTCGTTCCGCGACGATTTCAGCAAGATCGTCGGGACGCATGCGTTTAAGGTGGGCTATGAGATTCTCTATTTCCGGGCGAACTACTTCCAACTTGGCCAGCCGAGCGGCATCTTTCAGTTTGACAACATGACCGCGGGGCTGCAGCCGAACGGGCAACCGATACCGAACACCGGCAACCTGCTGGCAGGCTTCCAGCTTGGGTCGGTACGCCAGGCCGATTTCACTACCTACACCACGACGTGGCTCCCGCAGGATACCGTCAACAGCCTTTACCTCCAGGACGATTGGAAGGTCTCGAAAACGCTGACCCTGAACCTGGGTGTCCGCTGGTCCACCGAGAGCCCCTTCCATACCGCGCATGGTTTGCAAAGCAACTTCAGCCCGACCACGGTGGATCCGGTGAGCGGCAAGATGGGCGCCATCGTGCATCCGTCGGAAGGGTTGAGCCAGCGCAGCCTGAGGAATTTTCAGCCGCGCATCGGTCTGGCGTGGCATCCGCTGGAACGCTGGGTCATCCGCGGCGGCTTCGGCATCAACACCGTGGATATCCGCTTCCCCAATGCGCTCCAGCAGTTTGACGAATACCAGGCGCAGGTGGTGCAACAGCGGGCTCCCGGCGACCCCCGGCCGATATTTCAACTTAGCCAGGGGCCAACTCCCGTCGCCTACAGCGTTCGCGACAATAATACGGCCGCCTATGTCGGCACCAACTTTGGATCGCGCAACATTTTCTGGATGGATGGCAACCTGCATCCCGGCTACGCGATGAACTGGAATGCGACCGCCGAGTACCAGTTCGGCGCCAACAACCTGGTGAAGTTGATGTACCAGGGATCTGCCGGCGTACGCTTGATCGAGAGCTGGAACGTCAACGTATTCCCGACAGACTTCGGAGCCGGCAACCCCAGCCTGCGGAACGCCGCGTTTGCCGCGCCGCAAAACTATCTACCCTACTCGCAGTTCGGCAGAATCAACTATATGTCCAACACTGGCCATTCCAGCTACCACGCCGGAACCGTGCAGTTTCAGAAGCGCTACTCGCAGGGGTTGGTGCTCAACAGCTTCTACACGTATTCCAAAGCGCTGAACGATTGCGATTCCGATTCCGGAACCTGCACCGGCGTGGCGCCCATCCAAAACCGGAACCTCAACAAGGGGCGGGCGGGATATGACCGCACACACGTCCTGGTGGCCAACTTCACTTATGAGTTGCCCATCGGCAAGGGGCGCCACTTCCTCAACAAGAACCGCGCGCTCGATCTGTTGATCGGCGGCTACGAGTTAGCCTGGGTGCAGACCTTTGAGACGGGAAACCCGATAGGTTTCAGCTTCACCAACAGCCCCAACAATTACTTCCCCGGCAGCATCGGAAACTATGTTCCCAATCTGACCTGCAACGGTATCTCCATGCCCGGGTTTGGCTTGGGGAGCAAGATCGGCGGCGCCCGCTTCAACCAGGCGCTGGAGAACCCGGTGCTGCCGGTGAACTGCTTCGCGGCGCCCGCGGCGTTCACTCCCGGCAATGCCGGACGCAACATCGTGACCGGCCCGGGACTCATGTACTCGCAGGCATCGCTGAAGAAAAACTTCGCTTTCAAAGAGCGCTATAACATGCAGCTCCGCTTCGATTTCCAGAACCCGTTCCATAATTGGGGCTTTAACGCCCCCAGCAACCAGGTGGATTTCAAGAATCCCCAACTGTTCGGAAAGATCACGGGGGACCAAACCAGCGCATCCTTCGGCGGCCAGCCATTGATGAACCTGATGTTACGTTTGAGCTGGTAAACGGCGTGTCGGGGCGGAAACCTCGCGCATACACTGTAGCGCGGCACGCCCGTAGAGCAGGCGCTTTTGCCTGCCAACCGCGCGCTAGACCAAGGCCAAGCCCGGGGAATCGCCGCCTGGACACCATAGCTTCAAGGGCCGAACGAGAGCCGTTCCGGCAGCCTTGCCTGGAGATGTGCGAGACTGAATCCTTTCGGAGCTTTCCTCTTGCGTAGAGCCCTTTGCCTTCTGTTTTTCGTCGCCTCCCGCGCGCACGCCGGCCAGCCGTTCACTCCGGGCGACTGGTGGAACTGGCGCGATATCGCCGCCCCCCGGATCAACCCCGAAGGCACTTCCGTGGTCTACGTCGAAAGCTGGAACCTGCGCGACGGCGACCGCGCCTGCGCAAATCTGTGGACCGTGGCCACCACGGGCGGGGCGCCGCGCCGCCTGACCGACGGGCCATGGCTCGACACCGCCCCCGCCTGGTCGCCAGACGGCGCGTCGCTCGCCTACCTTTCCGACCGGGAAGGCACGCCGCAGATTTGGGTGCGCCGTCTGGATTCCACCGCCGGCCGGCGTATCACCCGCCTGGAGGCGCCGCCGCTGACCGTCGCGTGGTCGCCCGATGGTAAGTCGCTCGCCTTCACCGCGCGCCTAGCGGAAGCGCCGCCGGCCGCCGCCTGGGCGCCTGCCGCCATCCTCCCGCTGCTTCACCGCCCCGCTGCGCGCGTGCAGCTCTTCGTCATTCCCGCCGCCGGAGGCACGGTGCGCGCATACCCGTTCGCCGATCTCGACGGCGCTCTCTCTATCCACGGCGAGCCTGCCTGGATGCCGGATGGCCGGTCGGTTCTAGTCTCCGCCGCCGCGCTACCCGACGCCGCGCACGCTCTGGAGGGCGGCGAAATCTACGCCGTGCCCACCACCAGCGGCGGGTGCCGCCAGATCACTCGCCATGCGGGTCCCGATGAAGCGCCCGCGCCCTCGCCCGATGGCCGCCGCATCGCCTGGATCGCGCGCGAACCCAAGGCGCAGAGCTACGTCATCGCCAAGCTCTACGTGTCCAACGCCGATGGCAGTCGCGCCAAAGTGCTAGCCGGCGCGCTCGGTCGCGACGCGTCCCATCTGCAATGGAGCAACGATTCGCGAACCGTTTACTTCCTGGCCGACGATCGCGGCGCCACCCACGTTTACGCGGCGCGCAACGATGGCTCGGTGCGCCAGGTGACCCACGCGCCGGAGCGCCTGCGCGGTTTTTCGCTGGCCGATAATGGCCGCGCGGTCACGGTTCGCCAAACCTCCACCGCGCCCGCCGAACTGGTGACGTTCCCAGTGGACCTGCCGGCCAAACCTGTCAAACTCGCCGCCGCCAACGCCGCCCTGCTGGCCCAACGCGACCTCGGCGCCCTGGAAGAAATTCAGTACGCTTCCGACGGCAAGACCATCCAGGCTTGGACCGTCAAACCGCCCGCGTTCGACGCCGCGAAAAAATATCCCCTGCTGGTGGATGTCGACGATGCGCCGCGCCGCATGTGTGGCGTCGAGTTCCGGCTGCGCGCCCAGGTCTTCGCCGCGCGCGGGTTCGTCGTGCTGTGCGCCAACCCGCGCGGCACGCCGGGGTATGGCGAGGAGTTCGGCAACCTGATCCGCTCGCGCTTCCCCGGCGATGATTTCGACGACCTGATGCGCGGCGTGGACCACCTCATCGCCCAGGGCTACATCGATCCCGCCCGCTTGGCGATTTCCGGCGGTCTGCTCGCCGCCTGGGCGATCGGGCACACCGCCCGCTTCCATGCCGCCGTGGTCCGCCATGCCATTGCCGATTGGGTGACGGATGTGGCCCACGCCCCCGACGGTCTCTACCGCGCCGCCGCGTGGATGGGCGCCATGCCCTGGGACGACCCCGATCACTACGTCAAGCACTCGCCCGTCTACTTCGCCGCCAACTTCCGGACGCCGACGCTGGTGCTGGCAGGAGATCCCGACCCCGGCGCTGAAGAATTGTTCTTCGCGTTGCAGGCGCGGAAGGTCGATTCGGCCCTGGTGCGACTGGGCCAAGCGGCGCGTCCCAGTCAAGTGATCCTGGAATGGGAAGCCATGCTGGGTTGGCTGGAGAAGTAAGCCGGGGCGCGGACGGGCTACGTCCGCTCAGCGCCATCGCCGGCCCGACTATGAGCAACCTATGCCACTCTGAATCATGACGTTTCGATATTCTCTGCCGCTCCTCATGGCAGCGGTTTGCCTGGGCCAAACGCCTGCCCAACTGAGTAGCGACGCTACCGTGCGCGCCGCCATGGAAGCCGCCCGGCGCAACGAGCCGCGCACGCTCGACCTTCAGACCCGGCTCTGCGAAATTCCCGCGCCGCCCTTCCAGGAAGCCGTCCGCGGACAGGAGGTGAAACGCCTGTTCCAGGAGCTCGGCCTGCGCGACGTGCGCGTCGACGCGGCAGGCAACGTGATCGGCGTCCGGCCCGGCAAGTCCGCCCGGCCTAACCTGGTATTCGCGGCCCACCTCGACACCGTCTTCCCGCCAGGCACCAACGTCAAAGTCACCCGCCAGGGCGAGACCCTCAAAGCCCCCGGTATCGGCGACAATTGCCGTGGTCTGGCCGTCATGCTCGCCGTCATCCGCGCCCTCGACGACGCCCGTGTGGAAACCCCCGGCGCCATCACTTTCGTCGCCGATGTCGGCGAGGAAGGCCTGGGCGACCTGCGCGGCATGAAGGGCCTCTTCCTCGACAGCCTCAAGGGACAGATTGATAAGTTCATCTCGGTGGACGGCGCCGGTCTCGACATTACTCACATCGGCGTCGGCAGCAACCGCTACAAGGTCACGTTTAAGGGTCCCGGCGGCCACAGCTACGGCGCGTTCGGGATGGCGAACCCTATACACGCCATGGGGCGCGCCATCGCTAAAATCGACGCACTCAAAGTCCCGCGCCAGCCCAAGACCACGTTTAACGTGGGACGCGTCGGCGGCGGCGCCTCCATCAACGCCATCCCCTTCGAAGCCTGGATGGAGGTGGACCTGCGTTCGGCCGACCCCGCCGCGCTCCAGAGTCTCGATACCAGATTCAATGCCGCTATCCAGCAGGCAGTCACCGAGGAAAACACCCGCTGGCACAATCGCGGCCCGGTCTCCGCCTCCGCCGAACTGGTCGGCGTGCGCCCGGCCGGCCGCACCGCCCAGGATAGCCCCATCGTGCAGACTGCGCTCGCGGTCTCCCGCGCCATGCAGATTGAGGAGGCGCTCCGCGAAGGTTCCACCGATTCCAATGTGCCCATGAACCTGCATATTCCCGCCATCACCATCGGCGGCGGCGGCACAGGCACCGCGGCGCACTCGCTTACCGAAACTTTCGACGCCACCGAATCGTGGCGCGGCACCGGACGCGCCCTCCTCCTGGCCATCGCGCTGGCCAGGTGAGGCGGAAGGTTCGCGCGGGTTGAGCACCTTGCCCCAAATCGCCTCGATCACTTTCCAGGCACCGACCGGTTTTGTGGAGCGGGCAATCTTGCCTGCAGCCGCCTTTCAGGCGGCTTTTTCGGGCAAAGCGCGCGCCCCTGCGTGCGCCGCAAGCGCCGCCTGAAGGCCGTCTGCCGTCTGCGTAGGCTGCCTCACGGCCAAGTGCATACTCGCTATTCCGCTTGCCGCAGACCACTAGCACGGCCCCGAATCGGGCTCCCGGATGCGCCGCGGCGCACCCGCCGCGTCTGAAGCGCCAGACGCCACTGGTTTTGTCCCCGCGCGATCTACATCTATTTATAAAGGTTTCTTTCCGTTCGACCGATATGAGACCTAGTGCAGACACGCACGCTAACCTTGCTGGTCGCTTTCCTGCTTGCGGCCGAGGCCTCCGCCGAACAGTACCGCTTTCGCCATTTCGGACCCGAGGACGGGCTGAATGCGGCGGTCAGCCGGCTGGTGCAGGACCGTGCCGGTTTCCTCTGGGTCGGAACCGGCAACGGGCTCTTCCGCTACGATGGCGCGCGGTTTCAAAGATTTGGCGTGGAAGACGGCCTGCCCAGCGCCAGCGTGCGATCTCTCGAGTTGGGGCCGGACGGCACTCTTTGGGCGGTCACTGGCCGCGGCTTGGCGCGCTTACGCAAGGGCTCCTTCCATGTAGTGGATACCGGAGCCGCCGCGCAGGACTTGCGCGCTCTCGATATCGGCGCCGATGGCAAGATGTATCTGGGATTCGACGGCGGCTTGCTGATTGGCGTGGTTGCACCCGGCGGCGGCGCACCGGAATTCGTGCTGGCGCCCAACGTGCCGCGGGATCAGGTAAACGGTATTCTGGCGGAGCCCAACGGCGACGTCTGGTTTAGCTGTGGGCTTCAACTCTGCCTCCTCCGCCAAAGCCGTGTGCGCGTTTTCGACCAGACCCACGGTCTGCCTCCGGAGCGTTGGGGCGTCATGCTGCGCGATCGCGCCGGAGACCTGTGGCTGCGTGGGCCGCGGCACCTCTATGCCTTGCCACGCGGAGACGCGCGGTTCGTGGCTCGCGACCGGGACCTGCCGCAATCCAGCAACACCGCGCTCAGCCTGGTCGAAGACCGTCAGGGCCGCATACTCGTCGCCACCGACCGGGGCGTCGCCCGGCGGATTGAGGGACGGTGGGAATTGACCGGGATCGCGCAGGGGCTCCAATCGGAAACCGTGACTTCCATTCTGCAAGATCGCGAAGGGTCGATCTGGATTGGCCTTTGGGGCAGCGGCGTGGCGCGCTGGCCGGGGCCCGATGAATGGACCAATTGGACCACCGCGGATGGGCTCGGCAGTGACCTTGTCTGGGCGGTGCGCCGCGATCAGGCGGGGACCGTGTGGCTAGGCACCGATCACGGGCTGGTCCGTCTGCAAGACCATAAGCCCCCTCAAGTCCTTACCACTCGCAACGGGCTGGCTGGCGACAAAATCAAAAGTCTGGTCATCGCGCCGGATGGCGCCATCTGGGCCGCCTGTCTGCCTGGCGGCGTTTCGCGCATCGATCCGAAGGGAGGCAAGATTCGCGTTTATGCCAAGGGCGCCGGGTTGGCGGACGACCGCACCATCGCTGTGCACCTGGACCCCGAAAACCGCCTTTGGGCCAGTACCAGCGAAGGCCTGTTTCGCAGCGATTCGCTGCAACCCAATCTGCGCTTTGAACGCCAGTTGCCGCCGGGCGCCTCTCCACAAACCACCTACTTTCGCTTCCTCACCGACCGCAAAGGCCGGGTATGGGTAGGCAGTAATCGAGGCCTGTTTCGATTCGACGCCGGAAACTGGGTCCGGTTTACCACCGCCGACGGATTGAAGGCCGACAGCGTCACCCACATCGCAGAGACCGCCGATGGCGCCATCTGGGTGGGATATCGCGAGCCGCTGGGAGTTTCCCGCCTCGGGTTCGGTCCGGTCGGCGTGGAGGTTAGCCACTTCACTGAACGCGACGGATTGCCTTCGGACTATGTTCTTTTCCTCGGCATCGATGCGCGTCACCAGTTGTGGACCGGCACCGATAACGGCGTGGCGGTGCGCTCCGCTGCTGGGTGGACGGTTTACACCCACGAAGACGGCCTGGTTTGGGACGTTTGCGCGGCCAACGCTTTCCTCGCCGAACCCGACGGCGCTGTGTGGATCGGCACCCTGAAAGGGCTTTCGCGATACCGCCCCACCGACCAGCCCGCTCCCCGCACGGCGCCGCCTGCGGTCGTCACCGGGCTGCGCTTCGGCGAACGTCCCGGCGATCGCGAAATTCACTCCGAGATCCCTTTTCGCGATCACGATTTCGTGGTCACCTTCGCCGGATTAAGTTTTCTCAGCGAGAAGAACATTCGTTTCCGCTACCGGCTGGATGGCCTGGACAGCCGGTGGACCGAGACCGTGCATCGCGAGGTCCGCTACCCCAGCCTGCCGTCTGGCACCTATCGCTTTCAGGTCGCGGCGCGCCATGCCAACGGCCCCTGGAGTCCGTCCCCGGCCACGGTCTCCTTCCGCATCGTGCCCCCATGGTGGGCCGCCTGGTGGTTTCGCTCCCTGGCGGCCGGCGCGTGCGCACTCTTCATCGGCATCCTGATCCGCTCCCGCATCAATCGCGTTCGCCAGGAACACAGACGGCTGGAACAAGCCGTCCGCGAGCGTACCGCCGATCTCCATCTCGAGAAGACCGTGGTAGAGCGTCAGAAGCAGGAGATTGAGGAACTGCTTTGCCAGGCGCGGGAAGTCTCGCGCCTGAAGAGCGAGTTTCTGGCCAACATGAGCCATGAAATCCGCACTCCCATGAACGGCGTGATCGGCATGACCCAACTCGTGCTGCATACCAATCTGGACGACGAGCAGCGCGACTACATCTCCGCGGTGCGGGATTCCGCCGAGTCCCTGCTGGTGATCATCAACGGTATACTCGATTTCTCCAAGATCGAAGCCGGCAAGATGGAACTGTCCCGTGAGCCCTTCTGTCTGCATTCATGCGTCACCGGAGCGCTCTCTGTATTCACCTGGAAGGCGCGGGAGAAATCTCTCCGCCTCAGTTGCGAAATCGCTCCTGAAGTGCCCCGTATGCTTGCCGGCGATACCGACCGGCTGCGTCAGATCTTGCTCAATCTGCTGGGCAATGCCATAAAATTTACTGAACAGGGCGAAGTCTCTCTCGCCGTGTCGCTAGACCAGGGCCCCGCCGTCACGCTGCATTTCGTGGTGCGCGACACCGGCATCGGGATCGCGCCCGAGGCGCAGAACCGAATCTTTGAGTCATTCACCCAAGCCGATGGCTCCCCGCGCCGCCTCGGCGGTACCGGCCTCGGGCTTGCCATCTGCTCCAAACTGGTCCAGTTGATGCAGGGGCGAATCTGGGTGGAGAGCGCTCCCGGCAGCGGAAGCGCCTTTCACTTCACCGCCAGCTTCGATTCCGTCGAAGACCAATCGCCACAGGCCTCCCCGGAACATCCGGCGGAACAGGCCGCCGGCCACTCTACCGCGCCGCTGCGCATCCTCCTGGCCGAGGATAACGCCGTCAATCAGAAACTCGCCCAGCGCGCCATTGAGAAGATGGGCCACTCCATCCTGGTCGCCGGCAACGGACTGCGCGCCGTCGAAGCCGCTGCCGCGCAAACCTTCGATCTCATCCTGATGGATTTGCAGATGCCGGAGATGGACGGCTTCGAAGCCACGGCTCGCATCCGCCAAGCCGAACTCCCCCTCGGCTGCCACACGCCCATCATCGCCATGACCGCTAACGCCATGCACGGCGATCGCGAAAACTGCCTCCGCTCCGGTTTCGATGGCTATATCTCCAAGCCGATCGATCTCCAGGTGCTGGCGCGGATGATCGAACAGTCACGCCCCCACCCTGTGGCTTGACGCACGCGGCCTTCCATTGCGAACACGCGACCGCTTCCTCGCGCCTCCCGATTATTCTTTTGCCAGCAGCCCGCCAATCCCTCTCAAAGCGCAAAGAAAAAAGCCTTAGACCGCAGTTTGAACCTTTACCCCTAACCGCGCATAGCGCCAAATAGTAGTGATCCGATGAGTCTTGACCATTCCGCCGAACGGGCGCATTGCAGAAGAACTGCGGCCTTGACCGTCGAACTCGGCCACCGTGCCGGGGCCGCCGCGGAGCCGCTCGTGCAAGCCGCCCTGCTGCATCATTTGCTCGAGCCGCTCCGCCATTCGAGCGGCTTGGGCCGGCTCGCCTGGCAGGTGGTCTGCGGCGACGATGCCCGCAGAATTGCCGATATCGTCCAGGTCTGCAATCTAGTCGATGAGCAGCTGGAAGCCCTGGAATTCGAATACAAAGAGGTCGATACCATCCTGGACGAGATCCGGAGCTTTGCGCCTTTCGAGGGATTCGACCCTGCCCTGGTGGAACACCTGCGGGAAATGCGCTGCCTCGAGTTTCCTCGCGATCTCAAACTCCCCGTGGAAGCCGCGGCCGCCCGCCTCGTCTTCCGCACCCTACGCGCGGAGCGCGAGTACGAAACCAAGGAACTGGAAGCCATCGCCCTACGCGATCCGGTCCTCGCCGGCAGCCTGCTGAGTGTGGCCAACTCCGCTCTTTACGGACGCGCGCAGCGGGTGTCGACCGTGGGCCGCGCCATCGCCTCCGTTGGCGTGATCGCGGCGCGCAAGGTCATGCTCGCAGCCGCCATGCGCCCGCTGTTCGCTTCCGCGGGCCTGTTGCGCATCTGGCACCATTCGCTGTCGTCGGCGCCGCTCTGGTCGGCCCTCGCCAGCCACACCGGTTTGCTCAGTCCGGAGGAAGCGCTGGTGCTCGGGCTGGTGCACGACATTGGCGCCGTGGCGGTACAATTCCTGCCTCGGGAGACGCTGACGACCCATCGCCGCCTGGTAGAGGGTGGCTGCCCGGCCGTCTACGTCGAGCGCTTGTTACTGGGGCGCGATCACGGCGAGATCGGCGCCGAACTGATTGCCGAGTGGCACTTTCCGGAAGAGTTCATCGACGCCGTGCGCTTCCATCACCAGCCGGAGCGGTCCGCATCGAAGCTGGCCTCCCTGGCCTATCTCGCCGAGTTCTGGTCCGAGTTGGATGAGGATCTCCCCTCCTTCGGACGCGTCGAAGCCTGCCTGGCGCGAATCGGCCTGACGCTCGAAACCCTGATGCAAATGGGCGGTCAGGATTCAACCCTGCGGGCATTGAAGTCCGTGGCGTAGCTTGGCGGACGTTCATTGCCCCTGGCCACCCCTCGCCCGCTCTCTGCTCCCCCGCCGGCGCGCCCGTCCCATCCTGCGGAATGTCTCCTCCCCGTCCTCCCCCACGCCGCCGCCTAAAAATGCGTTCTCTGCGCTTCCTCCGCGGTCTCTGTGTCTCTGCGTGGAACTCACTCCGGTCATCCTCGCCTGCCCGGCACCACATCCGTCTGTAGCACGGGGTCGGTCGCCGGCACCCGCGTGGTATCTAAGCCCAACTCGCGCCGCACGATGTTACATCCCTGCGCGATCGCACTCGCCTTGTAGAACGCGATCTCGCGGTTGCAGCCCTGCCGGCCGAAGCCGCAGTCGCTGGACACGATCAGGCTCTCCACCGGAATATATTTCAACGCCTTCCGGATCTCACCAGCCACATCTTCCGGCCGGTCCGCCTGCAGCGCGCGATGGCTCACGGCGCCGATGCACACCTTCTTCTTCAGATCGTTCTTGAACGGCTCGAACAACTCCAGATCCTGCTGGTTGCGATCTTTCATTTCGAGCGTCCACACATCGCCCCGGCACCGCTCCAGGTAAATCTCGATGGAGTTGGCGTAACTCGTGTCCTCCATCACCCGCTGCATGTTCGGGTTGCCCCAGCAGGTGTGGATCCATACTTCCACATCGTCCAGCCCCTGCACCTCCCGGTTGAAGGCGTCGATCATGAATTTGACTTCGTCGTGGTCCTTACCGTACGTGTTCGCCATGAAGTGGAACGTTGGTTCCTCGATCTGGATGCAGCGGCACCCAGCCGCCCGCAGCGCCAGCAATTCCGTGTTCATCGCCACCGCCATGTCCCAGATCACCTCGCGCTTGTCCTTGTACTTCGGCGTGTGTATGTCCAGGAACAGCGCCATTACCTGCGAGCAGCAGGTGCCGAACTTGATCGGTTTGCGCGTCTTTCCCTGTGCAATTCGCCACAACTTCGCATAATCCAGCGGCCGATGCTCGATTTTGTCCACCACATGCGGCCAGCGCCACCCCGTATAGATCTCGTTCAATAGCGTGCCGGGCGGATAGTGCAGCCATGGCGCGGTGGTCTCCTCGGGCTGTAGATGGTCGCCTTCGAAACCGGCCCAGCGCTGTAGCGGGTAGTGGTGCCACGCGCGCCCCGCCAAATCCTCGTCCACGTGGAAATCGCCGTGCGTCAGAATGTCCAGTCCGGCGCGTTCCTGGTCGCTCAGCAGCGTGGCCATTGCGTCCTGAAACTTCTCACGGAAGTGAACGTCCAGCATGCAGGTGTCCAGCGATCGCCCCCACATGCTTACATCGAACCAGCGGGGGCGCGGGAAAGATCCGGTGGTGGTGCTGGGAAGTATCAGGTCGGCGGTAGCGGTGAACATTGTTTTCCTCGAATCCGCATAGTAATACAGTTCTCACCCCACCGCTGCACCGCCCTCGGAGGCCGTCCGCGCCAACTTCACCGTCTTCAACCGTGACCTTTCCCCCATTCCCGCTCTTCCCCCTCCAATCCAAGTCCTACTCCAGCCTCGTAACTAGCGGTGTAGCACAACTCTTGAAGGAGAATCTAACTATGTATCCAATCGCACGTGGAACACTTGCCGCCGTGCTCGCCATCGGCGCAGCGTTCGCTGCCAGTCATCGCAACGGTCCGCTGTTGCTCGAAGACCAGACCGCTAACCTCAATGACTTTTACGCTTTCCGCAGTTATGAATCCGGGAAGAACGACCGTCTCGTCATGAGCATGAGCGTGCAAGGGTTCCAGAACCCGGACAACGGGCCGAGTTACTACAAGTTCTCGACCAGCGTCCTTTACCGCTTCAACGTCAATAACTCGCGGGGACTCGATGGCGCCCCAGATCTACAGTTCGACTTCCAGTTCCGCGACACTTATCGCGACAACCCCACGTTCGTGTCCTACTTCGGCAAGATCAACTCCATCGACAGCCCCGGAATTTTCCTTTACGAGACCTACATCGTGATCGTCCGGGACCTGAAACAAAACAAAATCATCGCTGTCTATGACAAGGACGTCAACGGCCACGCGCTCTCCGTGGCGCCTCCCAACCTGGGGCCCAACAGCACGCCCAACTACGAGAAGAATCTCGGCGCTCCTTCCGTGTTTACGCTCGCGAACGGCATGCGCGTCTTCGCCGGTCCGCGTGACGACGCCTTCTTTTTCGATAGCGGCGCCACTTTCGATACCCTGAACTTCCGCGCCCCCGCGCCCGTGCTCTCCGGGAGCGCAGACCAGGGCCAGGGCCCCGCCGCGCCCGCCGCCGTCGATGGCTTCGCCGGCTACAACATCAGCCTCATCGCCGTCGAAATGCCCATCACCATGGTGACCGCCAGCGGCGCCGTCCCCACCAGCGCCACAGACCCCAATGCCAAAATCGGCGCCTGGGCCACTACGTCGCGCCAGGTGGTAACCGTGCGCCCCAGTCCCAACGATCCCATCCATTTCGGCGACTATATGCAGGTGGACCGCGTCGGCAACCCGCTCACCGTCGAAGCCCTCATCCCCCTGCCGTTGAAGGATCGCTGGAATCGCAGCCTCCCGCTTGACGATCAACAGTGGGCGCCCTACATCGGCGACCCGTTCTTCGCCACCGGCATCCTCAAGGGTGTCTTCGGCCTCAAGGTGCCGCCCGCCCCGCGCAAAGACCTCTTAGGCGTCTTCGTGCCAGATCTCACCAGAGTCGATCTCACCATCGCGCCCACCCCGTTCGCCAGCCAGAACCGCCTCGGCCCTCTGGGGGGTGATAACGCCGGCTGGCCCTTCGGCGGACGCCGCCCCATCGACGACGTGGTCGATATCGGGTTCCGCGCCCTCGCCGGTGTCCTCGTCCCCGGCTTCACCGACGCCCCGCCCCTCGGCGACGGAGTCAACTCCAACGACGTTCCGTTCTTGGACCACTTCCCGTTTCATGCCGCTCCGCACGCCGGCTTCTCCCATAGCCAGATCAACGGCACCAACGGCCGCGGCACAGGAACCGGTAACTAAGAGTTAGGACAGGCCCCCCGGCCTGTCCCTCTTCTTAATCTAAGATGACCTCATGAAACCAACTCTGCGACTTACTGCTGTACTTACTTCGCTACTCACTCTTACCGCCGCCTGCGCCCAATCCGGCAACGAGCAACTCGGCGCCCTTCTACAGGATCGCGCCCTCTACGACGCCGTCTCCCGCCTCAAGACCGACGACCGCATCGCCATGTACGCCAGCCTCTCCGGCGCCACACCCGACGATGTCCATTACCAGAACCAGATGGCCGCCACCTATCTCCAAAAGATGCGCGAGACCATGGACCCCGATTACTTAAACCGAGCTGCCAAAATCGTCGATTCCGTCCTCTCCGCCGACCGCCTCAATTACGAAGCCCTCCGCCTGCGCTCTGCCATCGAACTCGAGCGCCACAGTTTTCCGCGTGCCGCCGCCAACTCTCGCGAACTCATCCGCATTGCTCCCGACGATCCTTGGAACTTCGGCACGCTCGGCGATTCTCTGATGGAACTCGGCGAGTACAGTGCCGCCGCCGACGCCTATCAGAAGATGGTGCAACTCCGCCCCGACATGTCCAGCTATAACCGCGCCGCCTACTACCGCTTCGTTGCCGGCGACGCCACGGGCGCTATCGAAATCATGAAGATGGCCATCGATTCCGGCAGCCGCTCGCCGGAAAACGTCGCCTGGTGCCTGGTCGATCTCGGCAATATGCAGACCAAGGTCGGCCGCATTGAGGAGGCCGGCAAGGCCTACCAGGGCGCCCTCAAGCTTTTCCCTGGATATCACCCCGCTCATGCCGGGCTCGGCAAACTTAACGCTCAGACCGGCAAGATCTCTGAAGCCATCCATCATTACTCCCAAGCCCAAGCCGCCGTGCCTTTGCCGGAGTACGCCGCCGCGCTTGAAGATCTATACGAGGCCGCCGGCCAGCCCGAAGAGGCCCGCAAACAGGCCGCGCGCCTCGCCGTCATTGAGCGCATGGATCAGGCTGCCGGCTTCCCCGCCAATCGAAACCTCGCCCTCGCCTATGCCGATCGCGGCCGCAATCTCGACCGCGCTCTCGCCATGATCCACGAGGAGATGAAGACCCGCCGCGATGTTTATGAACACGACGCGCTCGCCTGGGTGCTCTACCAGCGCAAGCAGTTCGCCGAGGCCAGGCAGGCCAGCGACAAGGCGCTCGAACTCAACACGCCCGAACCCGCCTTTCACTATCATGCCGGCATGATCTCGCGCGCGCTCGGCGATCGCGCCGCTTCGCGCAAACATCTGGAGCGTGCGCTTGCCCTCAACCCGAATTTCGACCCCAAGCAGGCCGCCCTGGCGCGCGCTGCCTTATCGGACGTGACGGCGGAGGCGGCCAAATGACCGCCGCCGCCATCGCCCTGCTGATCGCCGCCATGATGGATGACACAGCCACCATCGCCCAGCGCAACGACGCCTGCTTCGCACTGCGCGGCCAGCGCTCCGCCGAAGTCGTCTCCGCCCTCAAAGGCGCGCTCGCCGAAAAGAACACACGCGCCTGCGCCGCGCGCGATCTGCGCCAGGCCGGCGCCGTCGATGCCCTCGTCGAAGCACTCGCCAACCGCGACGCCGATACGCAAATGGCCGCCGCCCGCGAACTCGGCGAACTGCGCGATCCGCGCGCCCTCGAACCCCTGGGCCGCGTCGCCATGAGCGACAACGTCCTGCTCGCATCCAGCGCCATCTCCGCGCTCGGCGCATATGAAACCAACGCGGCCCTCCCCTACCTGCTGCATGCTGCCGGCCAGTCGAGCGTCTCCAGCCTCGCCGCCTTGGAACTCGCCGCGCGCTCGCAGGATCCCGCGGTTCTCGCCCTCGCGCGCCGCGTTCTTGACAAGGGCGACGTCGCCGCACAAGTAATCGCCCTCGCGATCGTCGCCGACCTAGGCGATGCCGCCGATCTCCCTAAACTCCGCGAGTTAGCCGCCCACTCCGACCCCGTCTTCTCCCGCGGCCGCGGCTTCGGCTTCATGCCCCCCATCGACGTCGCCCGCGCCGCCCAGACCGCCATCGACAAGATCGCCACCAAGTAGCTCGTGCTCCGCATTTTTCGCGGAGCCCCGCCTTGCCCAATACGCCCGGCAAGAACCCGCAAGCCCCGGCCACCGCAACGCTCTCGGAAACATCCCGCGCTCCAGCCCGAATTGTCACTCGCCATCCCCACTCCGAAATCACCCCGATGGGTGTCTCCGCACATCCTCTTCCTGGCCCCCAATATTCCGCCCTTCCGTAATTTTAATAAACACGGTACACTATGGTTTGAGTTGTCGAGCCAATGCAGTGGGCGAAAGCCCACTTTTTTGTTGGTTGCGGCAATTCCGGCAACCATGCGGGAAGTTGTAGCGGCGAAAATCGAGGAAATCGCGCAACAAGTGGCGCAGTCCGAGGGCCTGGAACTCGTCGAGGTCGAAGTCAAAGGCGGCGGCAACGCCCAATTTGTGCGCATCGCCATCGATAAGCCGGGGGGCGTCACCCACGCCGATTGCGGCTTGGTATCTGACAAGGTGGGGGCCATCCTCGAGGCCGGGGATATGGTGCCGGGGCACTACACGCTTGAAGTCAGCTCTCCTGGAGTGGAACGTAAGTTATACAAGCCTGAAGACTATCGGCGATTTCAGGGGCAGAAGGCTAAGCTCACCCTGCGCGACCCGGTGGAAGGCCGCCGCACTTGGGAAGGAACCCTCGCCGGGTGCGCGGACGGTATCGTCTCGCTTGAAACCGAACCCGGCAAGACCCGAGAGTTCCCCTTCGAGCAGGTGCGGACCGCCAACCTGAAGTTTGAGTGGTAACTCGCCGGGGCAAATTTTTACTAGAACAAATCTGAATTGGAAACCAAGAGGGCACTTTGGAAACGATCTTTCAATCCATCGAAATCCTGAGCAAGGAAAAAGGCATCGACCCGCAGATCGTACTCGACGCGGTCAAGGACGCCATGCTGATCGCCGCTCGGAAGCACTATCGCACCAACGACGAGTACATCGTGGACATGGATCCTAAGACCGGCGCGATCAAACTCTACGCGCTAAAGAAAGCCGTGGAAATTGTCGAGGATCCCGTCCATGAGATGACCCTCGCCGAGGCCCGCCGGATCGATCCAAAAGTGGAACTCGGCGGCGAGGTGCGCATTGCCAAAAACACCGAAGCTTTGGGGCGCATCTCCGCCCAGACCGCCAAGCAGGTCATCTTCCAGAAGGTCCGCGAGGCCGAACGCGATACCGTCTTCCAGGAATATTCGGGGCGGACCGGCGAACTCGTCAACTGCATTATCAAGCGCGTGGAAGGCCCGGACTACATGCTGGACCTCGGCAAGACGGAAGCCAAGCTGCCCAAGAAGGAACAGTCGCGCCTCGAAGGCTACAGCGTCGGAGACCGCGTGCGCTGCGTGATCAAGCTGGTCGACAAGTCCAGTAAGGGTCCCGGAGTGCTGGTATCGCGGGCCGCGCCGGAACTGGTGATGCGCCTCTTCGAACAGGAAGTCCCGGAGATTTACGACGGCACCGTGGCCATTAAGGGATGCGCCCGCGAAGCCGGCGAGCGTACCAAGATCGCCGTGCAGAGCCGCGACCGCGATGTCGATAGCGTGGGCGCTTGCGTGGGCATGAAGGGCATGCGCGTGCAATCCATCATCCGCGAGTTGCGCGGCGAGAAGATCGACATCATTGAGTTTTCCGATGACCCCGTCGTGTTTGCCACCCATGCGCTGAGCCCGGCCAAGGTCAGCCGGATTGTGGTCGTCGATGCGGTCGACAAGCACATGGAAGTCATCGTCGACGATTCGCAGCTCTCCCTCGCCATCGGCAAGAAGGGGCAGAACGTGCGCCTCGCCGCCAAACTGCTCGGCTGGAAGATCGATATCAAGAGCGAGGAAGAGAAGCGTCAGGAAGTCGAGTCCCAGATGGCCGCCCTGGTGGCCCCCGGCGCGCCGGTTTCGGTGCTCCTGGACTATGGGATGAGCGAGGCCGTGGCCGAAAAGCTGCTGGCGGCGGGAGTCGGAACCATCGAGCGCCTGGGCACCATGACGCCAGAGCAACTCGAGGAGATCCCCGGCATCGATCCGGCTTCGGTCGAGTTCATTCAGGCAGCCGTAGTGGCCTACTACAGCCAGTTTGAAGATCCCGGCACGGAGGCCGTTTCCGGCGATTCCGAGGCGGAGGATTCTGCCGCGGGTGCGGCGGAGCCCGAAGCTGGTGAAGCCGCCGAACCCCTTGAACCCGGCGAAGCGCAGGCGGAACCCGTTGAAGCCGGCGAAGCGCAGGCGGAACCCGGTCCCCTAATTGCGGAAGAGCCCACGGAACCGGGTTTGGAAGCGGCGGAAGCAGTGTCCGGCGAGGGTCTGGAGACTGTGGAACAGTTTGGTACGATAGAGGACGCGGGTTCTCTTCACAATCATGCCGAAGGTGCGGGTGCGGAGAGTGTGCCGAAAAAAAGTAGTGGCGAGTAGTGGTGTCTCCGCGGGTTAGAAGCAGATAGCTTTCTCTATGAAGAAGATTCGAATTAACGAGCTGGCGCGGGAGTTGGAAGTCAAGGCTCACGAAATACTGGATCGGCTCCCTGAATTGGGCGTGTCGGAGAAAAAGACCCACTCCAGCTCAATCGATGAAGACGTCGCCATCAAGCTGCGTCAGTTCTACGGACAGGACATCCCGGACTACGTGCATGACCCCAACGCGGACGATTCCGCGAGTGAGGTACACGAGGAAGCGCATGGCGAGGAAGGCCACGAGCCCCCGCCTGTCACGTCGGACGCGGCGGTAGCACTGCTTCCCACCGTGCCGGCACGGCCGCCGGCCGCCGAAAGCGCGCCCATCCCGAAAGAAGAGCAGCCGGCCTCGGAAGAGGCGGCGCGTCTTATGGCGCCCATCCGCCCACCGCTGGCGGGCCGGCCGATTCATCCGCCGGTTGGAGCCCATGCCCCGGCGAGGCCGGAAGCGCCGCGCGCCACACCGGCGCCGCCCGCGCCGCAACTCCCGCCGCGCAAGCCGGCAGTGCCCGCGCACCCAGCTCCAGTCGCGCATCCCGCTCCGCCGGCACCACGCACCGCGCCCGCGCCGCAGACTCCGCCGGCAGCCGTGTTTGCCCCCGGCCGTCCGCAAGTGCCGGCCGCCAAGCCGCTACCCACCGCGCCCCGGCCAGGCCAGGTACTTTCCGGACCGCGCCAGCCATTCCCCACGGCGCCCGCGCCCGGTTCGCCGCTACAGCGGCCGCAAGTGATTCCGCGTCCGCCGCAGCACCCGCGCTTCGAAGGGCCTCGCCCCGGTGGTCCGGGAGCACCGTCGATGCCGATGGCGCCGCAGCGTCCGCTCGCCGGTCAGCCAATCGCGCGCCCGGTGGTGCCGCCGCGTCCCGATCTGGTGGCCAAACTCAGCGCGCCGCGGCTGATGATGCCGCAGCAGCCGGTACAACCTCGTCCCGGAATTCCCAAGGCACCCAGTGCTCCGGTTCCCGGACAACCGATTTATCGTGGTCCCATCCGTCCCGGCCAGCCTATGGTGGCCAAGCCGGGCGTGCGCCCAGGCATGCCTCCGTCGCGTGCCGGCGGTCCCCGCCCGCAGCATCCCACTTCGCGCGGCCGCGTCGAACCGGGTTTGGCGCCGCCCCCGGCGGAGCCCGCACGTGGACGTCCGGGCCAGCGCCCCGTCCGCCAGCAGCGCGAGCGTGTGGAGGAGGAGAAGGTTCTCCGCCCACAACGCCGCCACGTAGAATCCGGCCCGCCGCCGATTAGCCGCGAAATCACCATCTCCGAAGGCATCACGGTCAAAGAGCTCAGCGAAAAGCTCGACGTCAAGGCCAATATGGTGATGAAGAAACTCATGGACCGCGGAATTTTCGTCGCCATCAACCAGACGTTGGACGCCAAGCTCGCCACCGAAGTCGCGCGCGATTTCGGCGCCTCAACCGCGACCGTGAGCTACGAAATCGAAGCCATGCAGTCGGTGGAAGAAGCCGAGGACTCGAAGGACCAGTTACGGCGCGCCCCCGTGGTTACCATCATGGGACACGTGGATCACGGTAAGACGTCTATCCTCGATGCCATTCGCACCGCCAATGTGGCGGGACGCGAGGCCGGCGGAATCACCCAGCACATCGGTGCCTATCAGGTGGAGATGAAGGGCCGTAAGATCGTCTTCATCGATACGCCAGGCCACGAAGCCTTCACCCGCATGCGTTCCCGCGGCGCCAAGGTCACCGACATCGTCATTCTGGTGGTGGCGGCCGACGATGGCGTCATGCCGCAGACTCTGGAAGCCATCGACCACGCCAGGGCGGCCGGCGTGCCGATCATCGTGGCGATCAACAAGATCGATAAAGCCGACGCCCAGACGGAACGTATCAAGCAGCAACTCAGCGACCGCGGCTTACTCCCCGAAGATTGGGGCGGCGATGTGGTCATGGTGCCCGTGTCGGCGCGCACCCAGGAGGGTTTGCCCCTCTTGCTCGAAATGATCCTGCTGGTGGCCGACATGCTGGACCTCAAGGCCAACCCGAGCCGTCCGGCCATGGGCACCGTGATCGAAGCCCAACTCGACCGCGGACGTGGTCCGGTGGCCACCGTCCTGGTGCGCAACGGAACCCTCTCGGTGGGCGATTTCTTCATCTGCGGCGCCGTGTTCGGCAAGGTTCGCGCCATGCAGAACGACCGCGGCGGACAGATCCGCAAGGCCGAGCCATCCACCCCGGTGGAAGTGCTGGGTCTCGATTCGCTGCCCGAAGCCGGCGACGATTTCCAGGTGGTCACCGATACCGCCAAGGCCAAGCAGATCGTCAACTTCCGCGACCAGCGCCTCAAGGAATCCCTCCTTGCCAAATCCAGCCGCATCACGCTGGAACAACTCCACAAACAGATGAAGGCCGGCGAAGTCAAGGAATTGCCGGTCATCCTTAAGGCCGATGTGGGCGGTTCGGCGGAAGTCCTCACCGAGGCCCTCCAGAAGCTGTCCAACGACAAGGTGAAGGTGCGCGTGATCCACTCCGGTGTGGGTGCCATCAACGAGAGCGACATCCTCTTGGCCTCGGCGTCGAACGCGATTGTCATCGGGTTCAACGTGCGCCCAGACCGCAAGGCCCAGGCCACCGCCGAACAGGAGAAGGTGGACGTGCGCCTGCACACCATTATTTACAACCTGACGGACGAGATGAAGAAGGCCATGTCGGGCCTCCTCGCCCCGGTGTTCAAGGAAGTCTACCGCGGCAAGGCCGAGGTGCGCGAGACATTCCGCATCAGCAAGGTTGGCGCCGTGGCTGGTTGCCAGGTGACCGACGGCTCCATCCCGCGCGACAGCGAATGCCGCGTGTTGCGTGACGGCACCGTGGTGCATACCGGCAAGATCGGTTCGCTGCGGCGGTTCAAGGACGACGTCAGCGAGGTCAAGATCGGCATGGAGTGCGGTATCACGCTGGCCAACTTCTCCGATCTCAAGCCGGGCGACATCATCGACGCGTACGCGACCGAACGCGTCGCCACCGAGGTATTCGCTTGAGAACATGGCGGCGATCGGCGTATTGACCCTGGAATTGCGGATCGAAAGTTCGCATTCGCTCAAAGAGAAGCGGCACGTCGTGCAGAGTCTGAAAGACCGGCTGCGGCACAAGTTTAACGTCTCCGTGGCAGAGATCGACCATCAGGATCTCTGGCAACGGGCGACCCTTGCCGCGGTCACGGTGTCGAGTGACCGCGAGAATGCGGAGAAGGTACTGCGCAGCGTGGAAGACGAGGCTACGGGGCTGGTGGGTTCGGCGCTGATCGAAGCCACCGTCGAGTGGATGTAGGACAGGCCTCCTAGCCTGTCTTCAGGTTTCTTATGGATGTACGACGCATATTACGGGTCTCAGAAGCAGTGAAAGAGGAACTGAGCGAGATCATTGGTTTTGAGATGGAAGATCCGCGGCTGCTGGAAGTGGACGTGACCGACGTGCAGGTGAGCCCGGATTCGCGGCACGCCACCATCAAGGTGGGGCTCAACGGCGACCAAAAAAGGCAGAATCACGCCCTGGCCGCGCTCGAGCACGCCACGGGGTATTTGCGGCGGGAGCTGGCCTTGCGTTTACAGCTCAGGCAGGTTCCGGAATTGCATTTTGAACAGGACAAAAATCCCAACGTCGAGAGCAGGATCGACATTCTGCTGCGGCGCGCGAGAAAATCTCGGGGGCGCAACGAAAATTAGCCCTAAAACCAAGCGGAATGTGATAGTTTTGTGTCTGTTGGCGCTTCCGGCGGCTTACGGGCAGCAGGAACTTCTGCGGCTCGAAAAGAGCGCCGACGCCATGGGTTCGACCTATTCCATTGCCCTGTATGGGTATGACCGAGTCAAGATGGAGGCCGCGGTGGATGCCGCGTTCGACGAGGTCCGGCGGCTCGACGAACTGCTTTCGAACTATCAACCCGAAAGCCAGTGGAGCGAGGTCAACAGAAACGCGGCCACCAAGCCGGTCAAGGTTTCGCCGGAGCTTTTCCAGCTTCTTTCGGCCTGCGTCGAATACAGCCGGGAGAGTGAAGGCGCGTTCGATATTACGGTGGGACCGCTAATGAAGGTTTGGGGGTTCTATAAGGGGAGTGGCCACCTGCCCCACAAACCGGAGATCGCGGCGGCCCTCGCCAAGGTGGGCTACCGGCACATTCTCTTGGACCGGGCGGCTCAGACGGTGCGGTTTGATCGTCCCGCTGTGGAAATGGACCCGGGCGGAATCGGCAAAGGGTACGCAGTCGACCGCATGGTGGAAGTTTTGAGACAAAACGGCGTCCAGGCCGCCATGGTGGCGGGTTCGGGGAGCAGCATCTATGGAATGGGTGCGCCGCCGGATGAGCCGCGGGGCTGGCCGGTGAAGATCAAGGATCCGTGGGACAGCCGCAAGACGCTGGCGGAGGTTTGGCTGAAAGATAGTTCGATGTCCACATCCGGCAGTTACGAAAAGTTTTTTCGGGCGGAGGGCAAGATTTACGCCCATATCATGGACCCGCGGACCGGATATCCGGCGCAGGGCAGTGTTTCGGTTTCGGTGCTTGCGCCGCGCACGGTCGATAGCGAGGTGTGGGCGAAACCGTACTTTATCAATGGCCGCCAGTGGGCGGTGAAGCATCGGCCAAAGGACTTTCGAGTGTTCTTCTGCGAAGACAGGATGGAAAAGCCATGCGCGTGGCTCCAATGACAAGCCGTTTCTTAGATGCCTGCCGCCGGAGGCCCACGGATGTCAGACCCGTGTGGTTCATGCGGCAGGCCGGCCGGTACATGAAACAGTACCGCCAGATTCGCGAGAAGCACAGCATTCTGGAAATCTGTAAGCGTCCGGACCTGGCCGCCACGGTGACCCTGCAGCCTATCGAGATGCTGGACGTGGACGCGGCCATTATTTTCGCGGACCTGCTGCTGCCCATCGAACCGATGGGGCTGAAGCTGGAATACCTGAAGGGCGAAGGCCCGGTGATCGGCAACCCCGTGCGCACCAGTGATGACGTGGATTCTCTCTCCACCACCAACACCGACGATCTCGGCTACGTGGGCGAGGCCATCCAGCAGGTGGTACGCGCGCTGGCCGGCAAGGTGCCGGTGATCGGCTTCGTGGGCGCGCCGTTTACCATGGCGAGCTACATGATCGAAGGCGGCGCGTCGCGCAACTTCGTGCGCACTAAGAGACTCATGTACAGCGACGAAACCCTCTGGCGTCGGCTCATGGGCAAGATCGTCGACGTGCTGGCGCCGTTCGCGCATTCCCAGGTCACCGCCGGGGCGCGCGCCATCCAGGTTTTCGACAGTTGGGTGGGCGCGCTCGGCTCCGACGATTACGTGCGCTATGCCGCGCCCTATTCGCGCGCGTTGATAGAGCGCATTCGCTCCACCGGCATTCCGGTGATTCACTTCGGCACCGGCGCCAGCGGCTTCTTCCGCGAACTGCACGCCGCCGGTGGCGACGTGATGGGCGTGGATTGGCGTATCAACATCGACCAGGCGTGGATGGATATCAGCTACCGTTCGGCGATTCAGGGCAACCTGGACCCGGTCGCGCTGTTCGCGCCGCTGCCCGAGTTAAAGGCCAAGGTGCATGAGCTGCTCAAGCGCACCGGCACGCGTCCCGGACACATCTTCAACCTTGGCCACGGGATTCTACCGGAAACCCCGGTGGAGAACGTCAAAGCCGTGGTGGAAATGGTTCGGGAATTCCGGCCGTGAACACCGGCGTCCTGCTGCTCGCCCACGGAGCGCCGGAACGCATAGAGGACGTGCCGCAATACCTTTCGTTTGTGCGCGGCGGCCAGCCGGTTTCCGCGCGCGTGCTCGATGAGGTCACCAAACGGTACGCCGCCATCGGCGGCTGTGGGCCGCTGACCCGGTGGACCCGCGTGCAGGCCGAGTCGCTCCAGAAATTCCTCGGCATCCCCGTGTTTTTCGGCATGCGCAACTGGCATCCCTTCATCCAAGAGACTATGGATCAAGTCCGCGCCGCGGGCGTCGGCCGCTTGGCGTGCGTGTGTCTGGCGCCGCAATTCTCAGAGATGAGCGTAGGGCTGTACATGAAGCACGCGAATGCGGCGGCGGCCGGAGTGGAGCTCAAGTGGGCCACCAGTTATCCCGTCGAGCCCCTGTTGATCGAGGCTTTCGCGGAGCGCCTGCAAGGTCTGCGCGGCAAGGTGCTGTTCACGGCGCACAGTCTGCCGGTGCCCAACGAACAGTACGATGCCCAAGCCCGCGCCACGGCAGCGGCGGTAGCCGCGCGCCTGGGGCTCACGGGTTGGGAGTTTGCTTACCAGAGTCAAGGGTTGAGTGGTGGCACATGGTTGGGGCCAACCGTGGAACAGTGCCTCGACCGCTACGCGGCCGAAGGCGTGCGCGAAGTGGTGATTGCGCCGGTCGGCTTCGTCTCGGATCACGTGGAAATTCTGTACGATATCGATGTGTTGTTTCGCGCGTACGCGGCCGACCGCGGTATCGTGTTGACGCGCCCCGAGAGCTTGAACGGCTCGCCCACATTCACGGCAGCCTTGGCCGAGGTGGTGGGGCGGATTCCCTGGTCCGCGCGAGTCCCCCCGGACCCGCTCTCCGCACCCGGTAAGGCGGCCGACCAGGGCGTCGACCGCGGACAAGGGGGTCCGCCCCAACCTCAGGAACCTTGCTGATGCCGCGCGTGGTCATCATCGGCGGGGGAATCTCCGGGCTCGCTACCGCCTACTACCTGGCCAAAGGCGGGGTGTCCTCCACCATCATCGAATCGCGCCCGCGCCTTGGCGGTGTGATCCAGACGGAGAAGATCGACGGGTGTACCATCGAGGCCGGGCCGGATAGCTTCCTTTCCGTCAAACCGGCGGCAATGGACCTGATCGGCGAACTCGGCCTGCGCGCCGACGTCATCGGCTCCAACGACCACCTGCGCATCACCTACGTCCGCAAGGGCGGCAAACTCGTACCCCTGCCTGACGGGCTGATGATGATGGTGCCCACCAAAATTCTGCCGCTGTTGACCACCCCCCTGCTCAGTCTCGGCACCAAGATCCGCATGGGGTTGGAACTCCTGCGCGCGCCCAAGATGAAGCCGGGCGATGAATCGGTGGCGGATTTCGTGCGCGAGCATTACGGGCAGGAGGCGGTGGATTATCTGGCCGAGCCGCTGCTCAGCGGAATTTACGGCGGCGATCCGCGCGAACTCAGCGTGACCGCGGTGCTGCCGCGCTTCGTCGAGTTGGCCACCAGGTATGGTAGCCTCACCCGCGGCGTGTTGGCCGCCCGCGCGCATGCTCCCAAATCGCAGACGCCGGCCCCGCTGTTCCGCACCTTGAAAGGCGGGCTGGGACAATTGGTGGACGCCGTCGAAACATCCATCCGCGGCCAGGTCTCCGTGCGCCATGCGCGCGCCGAAACAGTGGAGCGGACGGCCAGCGGATTCCGTGTGCGCCTGGATGGCGAGTGGCTGGAGGCCGATCGGCTAGTGGTGGCCTGCGAGGCGCATAGCGGCGCGGGCTTGCTCCCACCGGTGGATGCGCCGCTGGCGGAACTGATGGGCAAGGTGGCCTACAGTTCGTCGATGACCGTGGCGGTCGGCTTCGACGCGGCGGATTTTGCGCAACTGCCCTCGGGCTTCGGGTTCCTGGTGCCCAAGAAAGAGCGGCGGCGCCTGGTGGCCTGCACTTGGGTCGGCACCAAATTCCCGTATCGCGTCCCCGAAGGCAAGGTAGTGGCGCGCTGCTTCCTCGGCGGCATGGAAGACGCGGGCGTACTGGGCGAGAGCGACGAAGCCGTGACCGCGGCGGTGACCGCGGAACTGCGCGAGATCGCGGGCGTGACCGCGCGCCCGCGATTCACGCGCATTGCCCGCTGGCCGCGCTCCATGGCCCAATACACGGTCGGGCATCCCGCCCGCCAGGCCGAACTGGAAGCGCGCCTCGCGCAAATTCCCGGCCTGTTCGTGGCGGGCAACGCGTACCAGGGTATCGGCATCCCGGATTGCATCCGTATGGGCCGCGCGGCCGCCGATAAGATTCTGGCAGGCGATCCACGTCATTTGTAGACGTCGGATCGGTGTCCTACCGTCAAGATTTCCAGCCCATCTTCGATGTATCGGAAAATGACCCGGTACTCGCCAACCCGCAGCCGATAGCAGCCCTGCCATTCGCCGCGCATCGGTTCCACGTCTCCCGAATCCGTTTCGCCGAAATGAGCGATACTTTCTAGAATGCGTAGCGCCACAGCCCGATCGATTGCGCGCAATTGCGTCCTGGCTTCGGGTGTGAACGGAAAGCGCACGGCCTAGTCCTTGCCGAGGAGCTTTTCGACCATGTCATTGTAATTCTGGCAGACAAGCGCCTCTCCAGCGTCTGCCTGCGCAATCCCTCGCCGAATTGACTTGCTGAAAACCGGACCAACGGGTTCCTGCGCGAGGAACTCCAAAAAGCGCTGGGCTGCCGTGATCTCGGCATCCGGAAGACGGTCGATCAGGTGGTGAAGGGTATCGCGGCTTGCCGCCATTTTCATGGTCTCCCGATCCCTAGTGTAGCGAGTACGAACGGCGTCAACAACGTTGGGCGCCGCCTTCCCTCAGTGCGTCATCGCGTAGATGAGGTAATCGATGCCGATGCGGATGCCAAGGGCGGAGAACTTTTCGGGATAGCGCGGGTCGTCGGCGTTCTCCCAGGAATCGCCGAGATCCATGTTGTGACAGATAGCGACCATCAGGCGGCCGCGATCGTCGTAGATGCCGCGCCAGTGGGCGGGACTGCCTTCTCTCTCGCTCTTTTCGTAGACGTGGCCGCTTTGCAGGAACTGCGCGCCAGGGATCTGGTAGCGGTCGTCCAAATCGAACACGGTGTGGAAGATGGCGTCTTTATCGGGGATGTCGACAATCGGGCGATCCGGGAACACCTTCTGCATGGTGTAAAGGAAAACTTCCCACTCGTTGGCGGCGTGGAAATCGTCGCACATGAAGAAGCCGCCGCGCAGCAGAAATTCGCGGAATTTGACGATCTGCGCGTCCGTCAATTCCCAGTGGCCCACCTCGACGGCGTAGAGCCACGGATAATTGAACACGTCATCGTCGCTGTCGAGATTGATGGGCTGCTCCACGCTCCGCGCGTGGACGCGGGTGAGGCGGCGTACGGCCGCGGCAAGGTGCCGGTCGGAACGCGGATAGTCGACGGTCCAGTTGGTGTTGCCTTCCCGCCAGTCGAAGCCGCGGCGGTAGCGCGCCTGCCAGTCCAGGTCGATGCCGGTAGTGGGGTACATGAGGCGGGCGAAGGTCCATTCCCCGGCCTCATTCCAATCGGGCGGCAGGGGAAAAGTGTTGTACTCCCAAGCCGGAAACTGGCGGAAGGGCCGCTGCGCGAACAGCGTACACACCACCACCGCGCAACCCAGAGCGGGTATCAGTAATCGGCCGACCCTCATCCAGTTACCAGTATAAAGGACGGCTCAAGCGCCCCGGCGATAGACGCATTTGCCGTCACGGTAGACGGCGTGGGCCGTATCGCGGCCGAAGAAGTACGGGAGCTCGCGATAGTCGTCGCAATCGTGGATGGCGAAATCGGCCACTTTCCCGTGCTCGAGC
>JANYAH010000014.1 GCA_025361425.1 Candidatus Solibacter sp.
CCAGGATTCCCTCGCCGCCGCCGGCATCGCGGTCCCGCGTTCCTACGTCGTGCATGCCACCGACGATGAAAGCGGATATCTCGCCGCGCGCCGTCTGCTCGCCCTCGATCCCCGTCCCGATGCCATCTTCGGCTACAACGATCCCACCGCCGTCGGCGCCATGAAAGCCATACTCGAAGCCGGGATTGCCATTCCACAGGAGATCAAAGTCATCGGCGTCGGCAACGTCCACTACTCAGACGTGCTGCGCGTGCCGCTCTCCACTATCGACCAGAGCAGCACTGCCATCGGACAACAGGCCGCCGACATGCTGATCAAATCCATCGGCTCCAAGCGCAAGCGCCCCGCCAAAACGGTATTGATCGAACCCATCCTGGTCCCCCGCGAGTCCACGCGCTAGTAGCACAAAAAGCGACCTTGCACGCCGCCCCACTGCGGCATTTCGCCGCCTACGCCCCGCCACGCTTTCGACCTCAACCGTCCTTCCGTCCCTAGACGGTCTCTATTCCGATTTCGTCAACCCGCAGTGGGTCAAGCCGCTCAACATTCTTCCGATGAATGTGCCGTACGAGCGCTGCACCGCCGCCGAGCTCTTCACCACGGACGGCCGCCGCATTCTCGATTTTCTCTCCGGCTATGTAGTTTCGGACGCGCAGGCAGGAGTTTGTCGAAGCCGTGCGCGACGTGGTGGATCTTATGCACAACTCAAGCGCATTCTGGAGAGAGGCCCTCGGCCTGGTCCGCCGCGTGGTAAATCTTTAATCAATGACGCCTCGGAAGCTCAGTCACGCATCGCGATACCGCTTGCCGATGGCGGGACACCGCTGGCTCACGCGCGTCGCTCCAGTCCAAGCCGCGACCGTTCGGGAGCGGTCCCGCCGGCATACAATACCAGCGCCGCCCCGCCCCGAGGCCGCTCTGCCATGACCCCTCTACCCCGCGCGACCGATCTCTTCGTCATTGGCGGCGGCCCTGCCGGCCTTGCTGCCGCTCTCGCCGCGCGCCGCCGCGGCCTCGATGTCACGCTTGCCGATTGCGCCGTGCCGCCCATCGATAAGGCTTGCGGCGAAGGCATCATGCCCGATGGCCTGGCCGCCGCCCGCTCGCTCGGTCTCGATCTGGACGCGGCCGCCGGCCACCCGTTTCGCGGCATCCGCTTCCGCGACCGCGATTCCGCCGTCGAGGCCGCTTTCCCCAACGGTCATGGGCTCGGTTTGCGCCGCACCGCGCTCCATCAGTTGATGGTCAATCAGGCCATTGACGCCGGCGTCCGCCTGGCCTGGGGCGTGCGCGTTTCCGGCATCACTCCCGAGGGCGTCATCGCCGATGGCCGCCTGGTGCGCGCCCGCTGGATCGCCGGCGCCGATGGCGGCCAGTCGCCCGTGCGCCGCTGGGCCGGACTCGATGCCTGCCACCACGAGAGCCGCCGCTTCGGATTCCGCCGACATTACCCCGTGGCTCCGTGGGGCCAGTACATGGAGATCCACTGGGGCGACCGCTGCCAGCTCTACATCACGCCCATCGCCGCCGCCGAAGTCTGCGTGGTGCTGATCTCGCGCGACCCTCGCCTGCGCCTGGAAGATGCCCTGCCCGGCTTCCCCGAAGTGCAGGGCCGTCTGGCGGCCGCTGGTCCGTCCAACCTCGAGCGCGGCGGAGTCACCGCATCGCGCCGCCTCAAAGCCGTGTACCGCGGCAATGTGGCGCTGCTGGGCGACGCCTCCGGCTCCGTCGACGCCATCACCGGGGAAGGCCTCTGCCTCCTCTTCCAGCAATCCGTCGCGCTGGCCGCGGCGCTCGCAGCCGGCGATCTCTCGCTCTACCAGGCCGAGCACCGCCGCATCGGCCGCCGCCCCGAATGGATGGCCGGCCTGATGCTCCAGCTCGACCGCCGCAGCGGCCTCCGCTCGCGCGCCATCCGCGCCCTTGCCGGACGGCCGAACCTCTTCGCCGGTATGCTTGCCATGCACGTCGGCGAACTTTCCACCGCGGATTTCCTGGCCAACGGCCTGTCCCTCGGCTGGCGAATGCTTACCTTATGATGAAACTGATGCGTCTGTTCCTCCCGCTCTGTGTATCCACCGTTCTCTTGGGCGCGGGCCAGTCCGTCCCTGGGCAGCCCATGTCGTTGGTCATCGACCCCGCGCAGACCAAGGTGGAATTCACCCTGGGTAGCCTGCTGCATACGGTCCACGGGAATTTCCAGCTCAAGCGCGCTACGCTGCGCTTCGACCCGCAGTCCGGTACGGCATCCGGCGAACTCGTTATGGATGCCACTAGCGGCGAGAGCGGCAACGCATCCCGCGATAAGAAAATGCACGCCGCCATTCTGGAGAGCGCGAAATACCCCGAAATCTCCTTCCGTCCCGATCGCGTGGATGGCAAGGTCGCGCCCGAAGGCAAATCGCAAGTGCAACTCCACGGAGTGTTTGCCATTCACGGCGTGGAACACGAAATCCTGCTGCCCGTCACGGTGGACGCCGTCGCCGGCGAGTACAAGGTCACCGCCACCTTCGACGTCCCCTACGTGAAATGGGGCATGAAAAACCCCAGTACCCTCATGCTCCGCGTCAGCGACAAAGTGGAGATCACTATCCACACAGTCGTGCACCGGATGTAGGCGGCACCTCAGACCACAAGGCGATGGTTTCTCCCACCGATGGTTCAGTTGATAGATGAAGCTCCCGCGTTTTTGACGTACTTGTTGAGCCACGTCATTTTTTCCCAGAGGACGTGTTCGATGGTCTCCTTGCCGCGATAGCCGTGGGCTTCGAAGGGGAGGAAGACCAGCCGCGCGATGCCGCCGTTGCCGCGGATGGCCTGGTACATGCGGTCGCTCTGTATGGGGAAGGTGCCGTCGTTGTCGTCGGCTTCGCCGTGGATCAACAGCATGGGCGTCTTGATCTTGTCGGCGAACATGAAGGGCGACATCTTCATGTAGACATCGGGGGCCTGCCAGATGGTGCGGCGCTCGCTCTGGAAGCCGAACGGCGTCAGGGTGCGATTGTGCGCGCCGCTCTCGGCGATCCCGGCCTTGAAGAGATCGCAGTGGGCCAGCAGGTTGGCGGTCATGAACGCACCGTAGCTATGGCCGCCCACGCCGACGCGCGCGGGGTCGGTCACGCCCATCGCGGCAGCCTTATCGATGGCGGCTTTGGAATCGTCCACAATCTGCTGGATGTAGGTGTCGTTGACGGTATCGGGGTCGCCGACTACCGGCATGGCGGCGTTATCAAGCACGGCGAAGCCATCCAGAACGTGGAAGAGTTGCGAGTAGCCGGAGACCTCCGTGAAGCGCTTGGAGGAGCCGGAGACTTGCCCCGCGGTATTGGCATCGTTGAACTCGAGCGGGTAGGCCCAGATGAGGGTGGGGAGGCGCGTGCCGGGCTTGTAATCGGGCGGCAGATAGAGCACGAAGGAAAGCGGCACGCCGTCGGCGCGCTGGTAGGTGACCAACTGCTTCTTGATCTTGCGGAAGATGGGCTGCGGATCGGGGAAGCTGGTCATGGCGGTGATTTTGCCGTCCACGGTGCGCACGAAATAGTTGGGCGGCTCGGTGGGGCTTTCGCGGCGCGTGAGGAACCTGGTGCCGTGGTCGTCGAGCAGGGCATCCACCACTTCGTAGTGGTCGTCATCGCACTGGAAGAGGCGCTCGGTCTTGCCGGTGGCGATGTGGTAGCGATCCAGGAAAGGGTGGTCGCCCTTGGGGCCGGCGCCGAGGCCGGTGAGGAAAATGTTGTCGCCGTCCTGTAGGATGACGCGGCCGCCGGAAGGGAGGGCTTTGAGCATGGGCGTGCCAGGGTCCTTGTAGCGGTCCTGGCTGTTGCGGCTCCAGACCAGCTTGGGTGCTTGCGCAGGGTCGTCGATTTCGATCTGGAAGGTGCGCACGCGGCGGGTCTGGCGTTCGGAATCTTCGATGAAGGCGCGCCCGCCTTTTTCGAAGAATTGTATGCCGCCGAAGCGCTGCTCGGTCTTGACGATTTCGCTCGGTTCCCCGGTGAAGGGCGCTTTGAGGGCGAGCAGGCGGTCGCGATGGGGGACCTTATTCTTGAGGTCGCCTTTGTCGAGCGCTTCCACCCACATGAGGGTGGCGGCGTCATTGGGACGCCACTGGAGGCTGCGCGGTCCGGTGATCACGCCATTGATGGGGACGCGATCTTCAAGCGGCAGCTTGGCGACTTTGTGGAGCACTTTGCCTGTGCGGTCCCAGATCTCGATTTCCTTGGGGAAGGCGCGGGCGTCGTGGAGATAGGAGAAGGGGCGGTGGATGGTGGTGACGAGGATGTTCTTGCCATCGGGCAAGATGCGCGCGGATTCGATGATGCCCGCCTTGCCGATGGGGGTTATTTTGGCGGTGGCGACATCGACGAGAGAGAGCTGCGAGGTAGCGTAAAATTCGAAGAGATCTTCGTCGTGCGGGTTCTGGAGCATGTCCTCATGGGTGACCACGGGAGACGCGCCGCCGAGGCTTTCCTGGACGTGCGGCCCGGTGGGCACCAGGGGTTCGGCGGGGGCTGCGCCGCGGTTGGGCTTGACCATTTGGACGAGGAGGGTCTTGCCGTCAGGCATCCACTGCACGTCGGAGGGGTTGGCGCCCGAGCCGCCGCGTCCGCCGCCGGCGGCAGCGCCCAGGACGGCGTTGACGCGCACGCCTTCGATTCTGCGTGTCTTCCCGGTGGTTTCACCTAGCCATAGCTCGATGCCGCGTGCGGTGGTGTTGGTGAAGGCGAAGTGGGTAGCATCGGGGCTCCAGCGTCCCAGAGTGAGCTTGGCGTTGGGGGGAAGGTCGACTTTGACCTCAGTACCCTCGGGAATCTTGCGGAGGGTGAGAGAGCTATTGAAGGTGGTGTTGTGCAGTCCGTTGGTTTTGGGATTGATGCGCATACCGGCGACGCGCAACATGGGCTGCGCCAGTTCGGCGATCGGAGGGTATCGGACGGGTTGACCCTGCATCGCGAAATGGCGAGTAGGGCTGATAGCCAAGGTGGGTGTGAGGGGTGAATTGAGTACGTCCAGAACCGCCTGGGGCGGCTTTTGGTAGGGCTCTGCCCCGGAGAGGAATAGAGCGCTGAGGACTAGTAGAAGCGGAGCTTTTGTTACCAGTTTCATGGGTTACGACGATGGTATGGAAACGCAGGGTGGAAGTCAAACTTGACTGGACGCTTGACCGGAAGAGGAAGTTGCTGCATACTGCGGTCCATGCCGATTACTTTTACGCCACTAGTCCCCATTAACATTGGTTCCATCTACCAGGGTCCACTGCCGCAGCGACTGGCGCAATGCACGCCGGACACAAAGGCGGCGATCGAGGGAGTGGCCCGCGATTTGGCGGGCATGGGGTTCGGAATCCGCTTGAGCGATCTGTTCCGCTCGCACGAACAGCAGCAGCAGTCGCACGACGATTTTGTGCAGGGTAAGAAGAAGGCGTTCAGCCCTCCGCCGGGCGGGAGTCTGCATGAGGCGGGCCGCGCGATGGATATCGACCTGAGCTCGATTGGGGTGACGCTGCCGAAGTTTTGGGAGATCGCCAGGGCGCACGGGTTCAGCCCGATTATCGACACGCCGGACCCGCACCGGTCGGAATCGTGGCACTTCGACTGCCACGGGAGTCACCATGCGGTGTATGAGTACGTCAAGGCGGGGAAGGCGGGCACGATGCTTGCGCCCTACACGCAGATGGCGCAAAGCGCGATTCTGGCGATTGGGGTCATTCTGGACGTGGTGCCGGCGCAGGACGTGGCATATCTTCAGGCGGGGCTGCTCCGGCTAGGGTTCGATCCGGGAAGGATCGACGGGGTGCAGGGGGGGCGGACGACGAAGGCCCTGCAGGCGGCGGGGGCGGATCTGGCCGACCCGGTGACGTGGTTGAGCGAGGCGTTGCGGGCCAAGTTTCCGGGGGAGTACCTGTAGGTCCGGGCGGAGGCTAATCACCGGACAAATTTGTCCAAGGCATCCCACTCGCGGGTGACAGGCGGCGAGTTACCGGTTACAGGAGATGCACTCAGCCCCGGCGCAATTGACTCACCGGCTGGGAAACACGATCATAAACGCTTTTTTTAGAGGGGATTGATCAAAAAGGCCTTGACATGGCGCCACAGTCGCAGGATTATTGGTCAAACAGTAGAATGAGAGTCTTTAATGAGTGTTTCTTTAAAGAGGCACTCAGTTAGTGAGGCAGTCGCCCGTGACCCCGTGGGTCATAATTGTTGGAGCGCGAATGGTTGGGGCATTCCCTTGTCCAGTGGCTATTCCTCAAGAGGAGAGCAACTTGTGTAAACGTCTAAGAGCAGGGTTGATCGCTCTTATTTTCCTACTGGCAATGCCCGGGGTCGCGCAGATCGACACCGGTGTCATTTCCGGCAGAGTTACGGATTCGACTGGAGCAGTCGTGCCGGGGGCGCCGGTTACGGTCACCCAAATAGAAACGAATACTGAAAGTAAAAGCGAGACCAATAATGAGGGGGTATACCGCGTACCGTCCCTCCGGCCTGGGCCCTACAAGGTGAGCGTCGCGGCCCCCGGATTCAAGACGAGTGTGCGCGACGGCCTCACCCTCCGCATCGGCGAGAATCTGGGAGTGGATGTCAAGCTCGAAGTAGGAGCGGTCACCGAATCCATCCAGGTCACCAATCCGCTACCCTTGCTCGAGACGCAAACCTCGTCCACTGGCCAGGTCATGGACGGCGCGTATTTCTACTCGCTACCCAACTACCAACATTGGGAGAAAGGCGTGCTGTTCTATACTCCCCAAGTCCAGTCAAGCAACTCTCCGTGGGCAGGTTCGCTGGGCAATTGGTCCATCAACGGCGGCAGTGCCTTCCAGATCGGTTACTTTGAAGACGGCCAGTTGGCCACCAGGATGGACGGTGGCACCACCATCAATTCCATCTCGGTGGGCGTGGAAGAGGTCAAGGTGTTGAGCACCGTGCTGCCGGCCGAATACGGCCACGCCACCACCGGCGCCATCTCCGTGGTGAAGACGGGCGGTACCAACTTGGTACACGGCACCGGCGGCGAACTGTTCAAGAATAACGCCATGTTCCACCGCCGTTTCTTCCAGGATAAAACGAACACACAAGGGAACGTTCACAACCTTTTCCAGCAGCCGGATTTCATGCTCAGCGGGCCGATTTACATCCCGAAGCTGTACAACGGTAAGAACAGGACCTTCTTCCAGGTTGCGGGCTCTTACCACGTTGACCGTTCGTCAAATGCGAGCAGCTATTCGGTTCCCACGGCCGCGGAGCTGGGCGGCGACTTCAATTTTCCGGACGTAACGGCTAACCGGATCTACGATCCCGCTAGCACCAGCGGCACCTTCGCCGCCGGCAACCTGTCGCGCACGTCCTTCCCAAACAACATGATTCCCACCTCCCGGTTCAGCAGCATGTGGAATGCGATCATGGCCAACAAGCCTTTCGCCTCGCCCACCAGCGCCGGCACGCAAAACCCCACCGGCCCCACTTCAAACATCGTTTCGGAGGGCGCGGGACGCTACTATAACCTCGCAACCCAAGTCCGCCTGGACCACAATTTCACAGACAGATTTAAGGTGTTTGGCAGTCTCATCATAAACAACAACCATCAGCCCGTGATCAACAACGCGATCGTTTACGCGCCTTACGACGCCCAGCAGAGGTACACACTTACCCTCCAAAACGTGGCCAGCATCGGGTTCACCTGGACCATCTCCCCCACCTTCATCAGCGAGACCAGAGTGGGTGAATACCGGCAGACCAATAACCCGTTCTCGGCCTCTCCGGACTACCAGTTTGCGATCGCCAAAACCGTTCCCAACCTCCCCGCCAACGTGTACCTCAACCCCATCGGCACCGGGTTGACTCAGGGTACTTACGGCAATTCCTCGCTCGGCATGGGCACCCTGAACACTTCGGTGAACAACAACCACCAATTGCGCCAGGACTTCACGAAGGTCTGGGGCACGCATGCCATTAAAACAGGGTACGAATGGCTTTGGCAAAACCAGGTCTCGCACGACATCGGCAACCCGCGGTTGACCCTCGGTTTCGGAGGTACCAATGGCCTTCAGGGCAACGGGCAGGGCATCCCCAACACGGGCGGCATCACGCTGGCGGATGTCATGCTGGGCTACGTCACCAGCTACAGCTACGCCCAGCAGGGGGCGAGCTTACTGCCGGAAGACTCCATCCACAGCCTCTATGTCCAGGATGACTGGCGGATCCGGTCCAATCTCACCCTCAATCTGGGTGTCCGCTACAGCACTGAGAGCCCTGCGCACGGTAAGTTTCCGGGCCAAATGAGCGTAGGGAGCCTGACGACCCCGGATACTTATTTTCCCAACTCGATCTCTGGCGTGGTCACGTGCCCGTCAGGCGGCTGCGTAGGCGGCTGGACCCAACCCAAGGGCGGGCTTTACAAACGCGACAACAACAACTTCCAGCCCCGCATTGGCTTCGCCTGGAACGTCACTCCCAATATGGTGATCCGTGGAGGCTGGGCGCTAATGAACCTGGATATGAACCTCTGGTGGAGCAACCAGAGTGAGATCGGCGGAGGCAACTTTCTCCAAACCGGCACCATCAGCCAGCCGAACAATGTCTACACTCCCCTCTTCAATATCAGCCAGGGTGTGCCGGCCCCCATCTATCCCACGAAGCTGGCGAACGGGACGATACCCTCCGCGGGTACTAACCCGTCGGGGCGCGCCAACGGCACGCTGACCATCATTCAGCAGAACTTCCACAACCCCTACACCGAAAACTGGAACCTCAGTATCCAGCGCGCGCTGAAGAAGAACTACATGGTGGAAGTGACGTACTCCGGCAGCCACAACGTGGGCTTCCAGGGCAACTACAACTGGCAGTCGCGGCCCTACGCGACCGGCACGGACGCGAACGGAAACGTGATCAATCTGGCCGATCCAATCAATCTGCAGTACCGCAACACCTGGGTCCAGAATTCGACGCTCACGCAGGCCTACAAGCCCTTTCCCAGTTGGAACAATGTCAACTACGTCTGCAACTGCATCAGCATGATCTACCATTCGGGAACCGTCAAGGTGGAAAAGCGGTACTCGTCTGGCCTGACTTTCCTCGCGTTCGTCACCTATCAGAAGGGTCTGCAGAACGCTCCGGGTAATCTCTTCCAATCCAACAACCTGAACCGGGGGGTCACCGGCATCACCCAGAAGTATCGTTTCACCAGCTCCATGACCTACGAACTGCCGTTCGGCAAGGGCAAACCCCTCCTGAACAAGAGTCGCCTACTGAACTGGTTGACAGGTGGTTGGTCCTTAGCGTGGAACTACTCCATGTGGGCACCCAGCCCCATCAGTACCGGCTACTCGAACGCTTCGTACGTCAACCCGGCGACCGGCGCGCTGGGTTCGCGGCAGGATTATCCGGGCTACGAGCCGCTACCCGGCGGCCAACTCTTCCGGATTCAGGACCCGAAGCTTCGGGACAACTGGCAGGACATCGGAAACAACCGCTTCGTTCAGTCGGGCCAGAACCCGCTGGTCACCAACTGCGGGGCGCCGATCGTTAACTGGGGCAACAATTGCGTCGTGGTAGCCCCGTCGTTCACCAACGGCAACATGCCGGCGAACATGTGGAGCCCTCAACGCATCATCGCGGCCAACGCGTCGATGTACAAGGATTTCCCGATCAAGGAGCGGGTCAAAGCGCAAATCCGGCTCGATTATTTCAACCCGTTCAAGTGGTTCAACTGGAGTCAGATGAACACTACGATGGCCCAAAACAACCCTGCCATTTTTGCCACACCCGGCCTCAATGACTTCGGGGATTCCACTGCGGGCGGACCGGCGCAAATGCAATTGTCCTTCCGGATCAAGTTCTAGCCCTTCCGAGTTTCATCTCTGAAGGTTTCAAAGCGGGGCAGGTTCCAAACCCTGGTAACTTGCCCCTTGCTTCCTTGCAGATCTCTCTTCCTTAGCTCGCCTCGCGGCGCTTCCGCTGGCCACCGCACACCCCATCCCCGACCTCTGCTACTTGAATTCTGGTGTCGCAGGGTTATACTACAAGTTTGAAATCTACAGCACCGTTTTTTGCATCCATGATAGTGGCTTGCATCAAACAAAGGACCTCCGCATGAGTGCAATTGCGATCAATCCCGTATACCGCGTCGTCCGCTTCTATGAAGCGCCCATTGGGAAGAAGGCCATCATGGCCCTAACCGGTGTGGTTCTTTTTGGATACGTCGTGGCCCATCTGGTGGGCAACCTGCAGATCTATGGCGACCCCCAGCAGATCAATAAATACGCCGCCTTGCTGCACAATCCGGCCACTTCCGGGCTGCTCTGGGGCGCACGCATCGCACTGTTGCTGGCGGTGGTAATGCACATCGTGGCATCCATCCAGCTTTGGAAACTGAAGAATGACGCACGCCCCGTGGCCTACGTCAAGAAGGACGACGCAGCCGCCACCTACGCCTCCCGCACCATGATGTGGAGCGGGCCGATTGTGGCGGCGTTCGTGATTTTCCACGTGTTGCACCTCACCGTGGGCGCGGTGGTGCCTTTGCAGGAGATCGCACCCAATGAGCCGAACGTTCGCGCCAACGTGATCGCCGGGTTTTCCAATCCCGCCATCTCGGCGTTTTACATCCTGGCCATCGCCCTGTTGTGCATACACCTGTATCACGGCCTCTGGAGCATGTTTCAGTCTTTGGGCTTCAGCCACCCCCGCTACACGCCGAAATTGAAAAAGGGCGCGGCTATTTTCGCCATCCTCATCGCCATCGGCAACTGCTCCATCCCCGTCGCGGTGATGGTTGGCCTCGTGAAATAAGAGAGAAACCCCAGCATGGAACTCAATTCTAATTCTCCGACCGGCCCGATCGAGACGCGATGGGAACGCCATCGCTTCAATCTCAAACTGGTGAATCCGGCCAACAAGCGAAAGTACAACATCATCGTCGTGGGCTCCGGATTGGCGGGCGGCAGCGCCGCCGCGAGCTTGGCCGAACTGGGCTATAACGTCGATTGCTTCTGCTTCCAGGATTCCCCCAGGCGCGCGCACAGTATCGCGGCACAGGGCGGAATCAATGCCGCCAAGAACTATCACAATGACGGCGACAGCATCTATCGTCTGTTCTACGACACCGTCAAGGGCGGCGATTTCCGAGCGCGCGAATCCAACGTGCATCGCCTCGCCGGCATCAGCCTTAACATCATCGATCAGTGCGTGGCGCAGGGCGTGCCGTTTGCCCGCGAGTACTCCGGCTACCTGGATAACCGCAGTTTCGGCGGCGCGCAGGTGTCGCGCACCTTCTACGCGCGCGGCCAGACCGGGCAGCAGTTGCTTTTGGGCGCTTACCAGGCGCTGGAGCGCCAGATCGGCATGGGCGCGGTCAAGATGTTCCCGCGTACCGAGATGCTGGACCTCATCGTGGTGGACGGCCGCGCGCGCGGCATCGTCACCCGCAACCTGATCACCGGGACAATCGAGAGCCACTTCTCCGATGCCGTGGTGCTCGGCACCGGCGGCTACGGCAACGTCTATTATCTCTCCACCAACGCCAAGGGCTGCAACGCCACCGCCATCTGGCGCGCGCACAAGCGCGGGGCGCTGTTCGCCAATCCCTGCTTCACCCAGATTCACCCCACCTGCATTCCTGTCTCCGGCGAATATCAGAGCAAGCTGACCCTGATGAGCGAGTCGCTGCGCAACGATGGCCGCGTGTGGGTACCTACCACCAAGAGGGACAAGCGCGTCCCCAGCCAGATCCCCGAAGCCGAACGCGATTACTTCCTGGAGCGTAAATACCCCAGCTTCGGCAACCTCGTGCCGCGCGACGTGGCATCCCGCAATGCCAAGGCGGTGTGCGATGAAGGCCGTGGCGTCGGCGAAAGCGGCCTGGCCGTCTACCTGGATTTCCGCGATGCCATCGAGCGCCTCGGCGCCTCCGTAATTAAGGAGCGCTACGGCAACCTGTTTGACATGTATAACCGCATCACCGGCGAAGACCCTTACAAGGAGGCGATGCGTATCTACCCGGCCATGCACTACACCATGGGCGGCCTTTGGGTCGACTATAATCTGATGTCCAACGTCCCGGGACTGTACGTCATCGGCGAAGCCAATTTTAGCGATCACGGCGCCAATCGCCTTGGTGCGAGCGCCCTCATGCAAGGCTTGGCCGACGGATACTTCGTTTTGCCGAATACTATCGGGGATTACCTGGCGTCCAACAAGCTCGAGAAGGTGGATTCGTCCCACGCGGCGGCGCGCGAGGCGGAATCGAGCGTTCACGCGGTTACCAGGAAACTGCTAGACGCCAAGGGCACGCGGAGTGTGGATTCCTACCACCGCGAACTCGGCAAAATCATGTGGGAGCATTGCGGTATGGCGCGCAACGCTGAAGGCCTCAAGCAGGCCCTCGCCCTGATTCCGCCGCTGCGCGAGCAGTACTGGAGCGACGTCAAGGTTCTGGGCGCCGGCGAAGAGCTAAACCAGTCGCTCGAAAAGGCTGGGCGCGTGGCGGATTTCTTCGAACTCGCCGAGTTGATGTGTCGCGACGCTCTTGACCGCAACGAAAGCTGCGGAGGCCACTTCCGCGAAGAGTATCAGACCCCGGAAGGCGAGGCCGCGCGCGACGACGAAAACTTCGCGTACGCCGCCGCCTGGGGTTTCCAGGGTGTCGGCCAGCCGCCCGTGCTCCACAAAGAGCCGCTGACCTTCGAATACGTGCACCCCTCGCAACGGAGCTACAAGTAATGAAAATCATCCTCCATATCTGGCGGCAGCGCAACTGCAAGGACAAGGGCAAGATGACCCGCTATGAGGTGCCCAACGTCAACCAGGAAATGTCGTTCCTCGAAATGCTGGACGTGCTGAACGAGGACCTGATCCTCAAGAACGAAGAGCCCGTGGCGTTCGACCACGATTGCCGCGAAGGCATCTGCGGCACGTGCGGCTGCATGGTGAACGGCATGGCCCATGGCCCGCTCCCCGGCACTACCTTGTGCCAGCTCCATATGCGCCACTTTAAAGAAGGCGACGAACTCTACCTCGAACCCTGGCGCGCCGCGGCTTTCCCCGTGGTCAAGGACTTGGTGGTGGACCGCAGCGCCTTCGACCGCATCATCGCCGCCGGCGGGTATATCTCGGTCGCCACCGGCAGCGCCCCCGACGGCAACGCCGTGCTGGTGCCCAAGGAAAACGCCGAGTGCTCCATGGACGCGGCGGCCTGCATCGGCTGCGGCGCCTGTGTCGCCATGTGCCCCAACGCTTCGGCGGCGCTGTTCACCGGCGCCAAGATTGCCCACCTCGGTTTGTTGCCGCAAGGGCAGCCGGAGCGGGATCAGCGCGCCATTGCCATGGTGGCGCAGGCCAGGCAGGAACTCTTCGGCAGTTGCACCAACATCGGCGAATGCGAAGCCGTGTGCCCGAAGGAGATCAAACTGGAAGTGATCGCGCGCATGAACGGAGATTTCATTCGGGCCAGTTTGACCGGACGCTAATTTCCAGCCCGATTGACAGATCCATTAATTAGATATAGTCTAAATGTAGACTGTGTCTAAATTGAGCGCCGAACTCGACCATGCATTCCTGGCGGCTGCCCTGCGGCCCACCGCCCAGAGGTATGCCGTGCTGGAGTTTTTGGCGGAGCACTCCCTCCATGCCACGGCAGAGGAGATTTTTCGCGCCGTCAATCGGAATGATCCGCGGGCTTCGCGCGCGACCGTCTATAACAACTTGCGGTCGCTGGCCAAGACAGGCTTGGTGCGCGAGGTGATGTCGGAAGGGAAGGCTGCCCGCTTTGACGCCAATTTGCGCCGTCATCATCACTTTATTTGCGAACGCTGTCACGCGGTGGAGGATATCTTGTGGTTCGACCTGCCGCCCTCGGCGGGGCGCGCGGCACTGGGTGGTCGCGAGGTGAGCAAGTACGAGATTGTCTTCCGCGGCGCTTGCGTCGGTTGCCGCGATTCCCAACTTAAACAAGGAGCAAAATAAAATCATGAGCCTCTCCGCGAAGACATGTATCCCCTGCCGCGAGGGCGTCCCCGCTTTACAAGGGGAAGAACTTGAGAAACTGAAGGCGCAGGTTCCCGGGTGGCAGGTGGTGGACGGGCACCATCTGTGGAAGGCCTACACCTTCCCGGACTTTCGGATGGCCCTGGACTTTGTCAACAGGACGGGCGCCATCGCCGAGGCCGAGGGACACCATCCCGATCTTCTCCTGTCATGGGGTAAGGTCGAGGTGAAAATCTGGACTCACAAAATCGACGGCTTGACCGAAAGCGATTTTATTCTAGCGGCCAAGATCGAACAGATTCATCAAAGGTAAAAGGAGAATTATACATGCTAGGTGTTGGATCCAAGTTCCCCGCTTATTCCCTCCAGGCCACCGTGAGCCTGGAAAAAGGAAAGGCGTTTCAGACCGTCAGCGACGAGGATTTCAAGGACAAGTGGAAGGTCTACTTCTTCTGGCCCAAGGACTTCACGTTCGTCTGCCCCACCGAGATAGCGG
>JANYAH010000076.1 GCA_025361425.1 Candidatus Solibacter sp.
TGTCGTTAACAAGTCAAGTTGTCCGGTTTTATAAATACGTGATCTGTCCGCTTTGTAAAACAAAGCGACGCGGCCGTTAGGCCGCCGCCTTGGTTTTGGGTTTGGCCGTTGCTTTTGCCTTGGCCGTTTTCTTGGTGATGACAACCGCCGTCGTCGGCGCGGTGGGAAAGTGGGAATCTCGCACTTTTGGCGAGATTCCCAAGGGAGTGTGGGAGACGGTGGAAACCTGCTCCTGGTTTTCGCCGGCTTCCATGCTCCCGCCTTTTCCACCGCGCTGTTCTGCGGTCAGCTTCTCTCCCTTGCTGTCGAACCGCCCCACTACGTGGGGGCCGAACCGTATCGAGACGGTTTCGTCCAGGTGCTCGTGGATCGTCACCGTGCTCCCGGCGAGGGTGCTGCGGAACCGCGTCTTGTCGATTTGCCATAGCCGGTCGCCAATTGCCACCGTGTTGTCTTTGCCCACCACGCGCTCTGTCTGTACCGTGAAGATCCAGTTCAGGTCGCTCCGATTGGTGTGCCGAAATGCCGTTCCTTTCTCTGCCGCCGGCACGCTGAACTTGCTGTTGAATTCTTTGATGTACTTCTCCCGTAAGAACTTATTGGCCCCCTCCACCGTCGTGATTCCCGCCAGCCGCAACTCCTGCGGCAAGCGCCCCTGCCACGTCCCAAAACTCCGTTCACTCCGCCCCCGCGCCTGCGGCGAATACGCTGCGATCGTCTGCACCCCCAGTTCCTTCAAGGCACGCCCCAGCTGCGTCAGGCGGTACTTTTCCACCTTCTCTCCCGCCTTCTTCGTCACGAAGAAATGACTCGCCCGATCACTGTAGAGCGCGCAGAATAACCCTTCCGTCTCGATGACCTCCTTCACTCCCGTCATTACCGTTCGCGTCGATTCCTCCTCTACCAACTGCGCATCGTAAATCTCGGTGGTTGCGTCGTCCAGGATCACAATCAGGTCGTGCCAGCGATCATCCTGGAACCACTGATGCTTGCTCCCGTCAATGTGCAGCATCATTCCAGGCAGCGGCCGCCGCGGCCGTCTCCGCCGGTGTGGTCCCCGCTTGTGACGCTTCGCCACCAGCCCCGCGCCTTGTAGCGCCTTCTGCACCCAGGTGTAGCTCAACTCGATGGCATGCTCCTCCCGCAGCTTCTCGTGAAAGTGGCGAATGTTCAGATCGTAGTACGTCTCCTGGTACAGGCCCAACACTTTTTCTACGGTGGCCACTGGGATCCGCTGAGCACTCGGCTTTCCTTTGCGACGGTCGGCCAGTCCCGCGTAGCCCCCTACCTCCATCCGCTCCCGCCACCGGCGCATCGTCCGATCCGTCACCCCGATGATCTCCGCCGCCGCCCACCAGGTGATCTTCTTCGCCATCGCCTTCAACAGCACGTCTTGAACTTTCATCATCCGCTCCATCTCGAAGGCGGAGTACTGCTGGGTTTCGTTCACTCCCCAGCATGACCCCTCCCCCGGCCATGCGGACAACTCACGTGTGAACTCGACCGGACAACTCACATACTAGCGACAAGGTGTCCGATCAGGTTTGACAGGTTATGTAGCTTCTGTTATCATCTTTTGCCAGGGCGGTCCATGGGTAAACTCGCAACCCCTTTGTTTACAGTGGTTCCCGGCATGGACGAGTACGTGGAAGTACACCTATGACGACTACGCTACTCCAAAGGCTCCGTAGTAATCAGCCCCATGTTCGATTGATCGTCGCCGCGCTGATACTCGCGTATCCCTCAGTGCGTGCCTTTCAGGCCCCATCGGGTACTGCATCACCGCCTGAAATCCGCTACCCTGCGAAGGACGTGGGAGTCGATTCGCTAGTACGCCGCGCCCAGGAACAGAAGCAGGCCGCGACCCAGTACTCCGTTGTTCACGATTTCCATTTCGAGGACAAACTTCCTGAAAGTGGCATCACGTTCCGGCAGCGAATTGTCGATGACTCCGGGCTGAATTACAAGCCGGTTCATTACGATCACGGCAACGGAATAGCCGTGGCGGATGTGGATGGCGACGGTCTTTATGACATCTACTTCGTGAACCAGGCGGGGCCGAGCGAGCTATGGAAAAACCTCGGCGGTGGCAAATTCCGCAAAATCGATAACCCTGCACTTGCCATCTCCGGGCGCATCGCAGTGGCCGCTTCGTTTGCCGATATCGATAACGATGGCGACGAAGACCTCTATGTCACCACAGTGCGGGGCGGCAACCTGTTATTCGAGAACGACGGTCACGGGAACTTCCGCGATATCACGCGCGAAGCCGGCCTTTTGCATTCAGCGCATTCCTCCGGCAGCGTGTTTTTCGACTACGACCACGATGGCAGGCTCGATCTTCTGGTATGCGACGTGGGGCAGTACACGTCGGAGAAGAAGGGCGCTCAGGGCCAGTTTGTAGGATTGCCGGACGCATTTTCCGGCCATATGTATCCGGAGCGATTCGAGCACCCAATCCTCTATCGCAATCTGGGCAATAATCGATTTAAGGATGTGACCGCGGCGGTGGGGCTCACGCCGCATGGATGGTGCGGAGATGTCGCCGTCGCGGATGTCAATGGCGATGGCTGGCCCGACGTCTACTTTTTGAATATGATGGGCGCGAGTCATTACTACGAGAACCAGGGCGGGAAGGGTTTTGTCGAGAAGACTAAAACCTATTTTCCGAAAACCTCCTGGGGCGCCATGGGGGTTAAGTTCTTCGATTACGATAATGATGGGCGCCTGGATTTGTTTGTGACCGATATGCATTCAGACATGCAGGAAAATGTAGGGCCGGAGTTGGAAAAACAAAAGACTCCGTCGCATGCCCCCGACAGCTTCCTCATCGGTCCGGCCTCCAGCTTCGTGTTTGGCAATTCGATGTATCACAACACGGGAAAGGGTCCGTTTGAAGAAGTTTCCGACGCCATGGGGGTCGAGAACTACTGGCCGTGGGGACCGAGCGTCGGAGACATCAATGCGGATGGATGGGATGATATCTTCATTGCGTCGTCTATGAACTTCCCTTTTCGATATGGGATCAATTCCATGCTGCTCAACGACCACGGGAAAAAGTTTCTGGACGCCGAGTTCCAGTTGGGCATTGAGCCGCGCCGCGGGGGGCGAACACACACGCCGTTCTTCCAGTTGAACTGCTCCGCCATGCCTCCGGATCCGCAGGAGATCATGCACCGGATTTGCGCGAACCGTAAGGGCACGGTCACGGTTATGGCCCCGCTCGGGAGCCGCGCTTCCGTTTTGTTCGATCTGGATAACGACGGGGATTTGGATCTCGTGACCAACGATTTCAATTCGGAGCCTCAGATTCTGGTGAGCGATCTTGCGGCGCGCAGACCGATCCATTGGCTGAAAGTGCTGCTGACCGGAACCGCATCGAACCGCGACGGTTTGGGCGCCACGGTACGTGTGATCAGCGCAGCCGGCGCAAAATATTTCAAGTACAACGATGGCAAGTCCGGATATCTTTCGCAAAGTTCTCTGCCGCTCTACTTCGGGCTTGGTGACGAAAATGCGATTTCACGCGTCGAAATTCATTGGCCTTCCGGCCGCGACCAGGTTATTACACAAGGTCTGCGCGCGAACGAGATCCTGCGCGTGACGGAACCAAAGTAATGCGCGCGGCAGGTCTCAGATTTGCGATCCTTGTCAGTCTGCCGGGTTTGCAGGCATTCGCCCAGCCTCCGTCCCCCTGGGACCGCGGCGCGCGACTGGCTGAGGAAGGTAATTACGCTGCCGCTGTGCAGACGCTGACTTCGGCTTTCGCATCCTCCCCCGCGCCAACTGCTGCTCCCTATTTGTTGCTTTCCGATTGCTATGTACAGATGAAGCGACCGACGGATGCCGAGCAGATTCTTCGCAAGGGACTTTCGGCCCATCCCGCCAATCCTGTCCTGGAGTTGTTCCTGGGTGAGTTACTGATGGATGTACAGTCCTACAGCCTGGAGGCGGGGCAGTTACTCGAACATTCGGTTCGTACCGCACCGCACGATCCGGAAGCCAGGCATTCTTACGCACGGTGGGCCCATATGAATTTGCGCGAACGCACCTGCGTGGCGCAGGAAAAAGCCGCCTTACGCCTGCCCGGTCTCGACGACGTTACGCTGCTGGAGATGAACACCTTGTTGGGGATCTGTTCCGGCCGGATCGAGGATGCCGCGGGAGCACGGGCTGCGTTTCGACGGGCCAACGCAATCAATTTACGCCAGAAGACCTACGATCCGGTGACGGCATGGCAATACGTGCAATTCCTGAGGCGCTTCGGTGAGGATGCCGAGGTTCAGTCGATTGTCGGGGAGATTCTCGGACGCGTTCCCGAGTTTGGGCTGGCCCGCCTTGAGCGCGCCAAGTACTTCGATCGGGAGGGCCAGCCGGGTAAGGCGGCTGAGGCAGCGCAGCTGGTGTTGCAAAGTGCGGGAAACGATTTGGATGTTGAGCGCGCAGCTCACGGGATTCTTGCGCGGTCATTTACTGCACTGGGTGAGACGGCTAACGCTGCCCGCGAACAGGCGTGGATCGAGGCCCATCCTGACCTTGAAACGCCGGTCAGGTGATATTCCCCGCCCGCCCGCGACCTTTGAAACGGTGATGAGGCATGTGAGTCTCGCTGCGGCCCCTGTCCGAAAGCAACCGATTCTCTATAATCAATTCACCGCCCGGCAATTGGGAGACTATGTGGAAGTCCTGATTTCCGGCAGGTAGCGCCGAAGCGATAGAACGAAAGATATGATGAGACCCCGGGCCGTGATGCTACTGCGCAAAGCTCTCCTGATCCTCGGTGCTGGTTTGCTGCTACGTTCCAGGCCCTGGCCTCTCTACAGCGAGCAGGCCGCCAGACCGCAGCCCCGCCCAGCCGGGGTGCAGTTCAATAGAGTTGCGGAGTCGGGCATTACCTTTCGCCACGAAAACGGGGCTTCGGCCGACAAGCACATGTTCGAGACCTTCGGCTCCGGAGTGGGCGTGATCGATTTCGACAACGACGGCCTGCCCGACCTGTTTTTCGCCAACGGAGCCGACCTGGCCCACGGCAAGCCATCGCCTGGCAATGCGCTCTATCGCAATCTGGGCAACGGGAAATTCGAAGATGTAACTGCCAAAGCCGGTGTCGCGGGCAACGGGATGTTCGCTACCGGCGTGACCGTGGGCGACTATGATAACGACGGCTACCTGGATATCTACGTCACGGGTTACGGCTGTAATCAGCTCTTTCGCAACAATGGGGACGAGACCTTCAGTGAGGTGACGGCTAAGGCTGGAGTGGGCGGTAGCGCGTGGAGCAGCAGCGCCGCCTGGGTGGACTATGATCGCGACGGCTACCTGGATCTGTTCGTGGGACGCTACGTGGATTCCGACTTGCGCAAGCCGCCGTACTGCGGATATCAAAAGCCGGGCTACCGCATGTATTGCGAACCGCAGTTATTCGACGGGACGGCGGCACTGCTGTACCATAACAATCGGGATGGCACGTTCACGGAGGTCTCCCGCAAAGCCGGCGTGGCGAATGCGGCGGGAAAAAGTTTGGGGGTGGCCATCGGCGATATCGATGGCGATGGATGGCCCGATATCTTCGTGGCCAACGATGGTGTCCGCAATTTTCTGTACCGCAACAAAGGCAACGGCACCTTTGACGACATTGCCTACAGCGCCGGCGTAGGCTTCGACATGAACGGCAAAGCTCTGGCGGGCATGGGTACCGAGATCGTGGATCTCGATGGCGATGGCCTACCGGACATCTTCTTTACGGCCTTTTCGGACCAATACAACCCGATCTTCCGCAACCTCGGAAAGCTGCTTTTTGAAGACGCCACGGTCAAAGCCGGACTACCATCCAGCGTGAAGACACTCGGCTTCGGCGCCAAGGTCTTCGACTTCGACAACGACGGTTATCCGGACATCTGGGTCACCAACGGACACGTTATCGATAATGTGAAACTCTACGACCAACAGCTATCTTACCGTCAGGCCGACCTGCTTTACCGCAACCTCGGCGGCGGCCGTTTTCGCAACGTCTCGGCGGAAAGCGGTCCGGCGTTTCGCATCCAGCACGTGGGCCGCGGTCTGGCGGTGGCGGATTTCGACAACGACGGCGACCTGGACGTCGTGGTGACCGATTCCGGCGGGAGCCCGCTGTTGCTGCGCAATGACGGCCGCAATCGGAATCATTGGATCGCACTCCGCGCCCGCGGCCGCGAGAGCAATCGTTTCGGGATCGGCGCGAAGGTGCGGGTGACCAGCGGCGGCCGGACCCAGTTGCGGGAAGTCAATCCCTACGGAAGTTACCTCAGCACCAGCGACGTGCGTTTGTATTTCGGGCTGGGCAACGCCACCGTTGCCCGCATCGAGATCGAGTGGCCCAGCGGGAAGAAGCAGGCGATCGACAGCGTTCGCGCCGGCCAGATTTTGCTGTTGGATGAGGCCGATGCGAAGCGCTGAGAGACTGAAGTATAATCTGACCGTGCCGCGGTTCGTGATTGCTGTTGTCCTCCTCGCTTCGGTCATTTGGGGGCAGACTCCTCGTGCCGATTCACAGGGCGCGCAACTGGGCGCCGCCGCGGAACACATGCAACGGGGGAAACCCGAACAGACCATCCGCGAGGTCAAACGCGTGCTGGCGGCCGATCCGCGCTCAGCGCCCGCACACATGCTTCTCGGGCTGGCGTATGTCGCGCTGGGGTCGACGGACAGGATCGCCGATGCCAAAGCGGAATTGCAGCAGGCGCTCGATCTCGATCCGGAGCTTCTGTGGGCGCGCTTCTACCTGGCTCGGCTCTATTTCGATCAGGGCTTGAGCGAAAAGGCGCAGGAGCAATTGGAGCGTGGTCTGAAGCAAAGCCCTGGTTTACCGCATTTTCTTTCCCTGCTGGGTGAAGTCCGGCGCGAACTCGGAGATCCTGGCGCCTCTGTGGAGTTGAATCGCAGGGCTCTCGATGCAGGCATCACGATGACCCCGGCGCATTATTTCCTGGGGCTTGCTTATCTGGATCTGAAACAGGAACAGGCCGCGATGGCCGAGTTCGGAAAAGCCATTCAATCGCCCCTGGTCACGCCCGAGACGTACAACGCGCTGGCGTCGCTGTACATCAAGAGACAGCGGTTCGCCGCAGCGGAAGAGCTTTGCCGTAAAGCCATCGCGCTGGACCGCTCGCGGCCCGACGCATACCTGAACCTGGCGCGAGTCTATAACGGCCAGAACGCGAGTGACAAGGCGCTGGAGGTTCTGCGCGCCGCGCTGCGGGAGGGCAAGGAGTTCCCCGCGACCGAATATTACCAGGGAGTGCAGGCGGATCTCGCGGTGGAGCGCGGCGTCGCGTACACGGCGAAGAAAATGTATGCTCCGGCGATCGAAGAGTATGCTCGCGCGCTCGATTTCGATCCGCGCCGCGCCGTCATCCACCGGCGCCTGGCGGAACTCTATCGACAGAAGGGAGACCCGGCTGCCACCGCGCTGCATACGAAGGAAGCGGACAAGCTCGAGAAGGGCCAAAGGTAGGACTGTCCAGGACTGACGGTCCTTCAGAACCGGACGCGCTGCAGCAGCCCGGCAAATTGGAGTCGCCGCGCAGCGCGTCGAAGGCCGGATCGGAGCAGGCCAGCATTAGCTTTTGAGGCTGATCGGTGTGCTCGATTGCCGATTTTAGAGGGGCTCCGGCGGGCAAAACTCCTTTAAACTCGGCGATCCATTGAAGATCGAGTGTAAGTGTTCTAGTGCCAGCGGCTATTCTTCCTCCGGGTGCGCATTGGCCTCCTGAATCGGAGCCCGCCCAGTTCGTTGAAGATACCGCGCCCACAAGGTGTTTTGCGCCAACCCTCAAGCCATCCCGGAAGGAGCGCCCTTTTAATTAAATGCGTTGGGTCGCAGGTTCGGAAGTTGCTTCCGGGCACTCGCGCAGCGTTGAACTACGGGCGTGCGGGGTGTGCCGGCAAGATTGGGGCCGTGAAACCGGCTTATCGTAGACTGGCTCGAAAACGGCGCCCCAGGAAGCCACTCCCCTGAACTTTCCGTCACGTATATGGGCCGGAACCAATATCACTGACGTGCCCGGGCTAGGCAACGGTTCATATGGCTGGTCCGCCGTCCGGCACTATCGGAAACATCGTCCCAGGTGTGTTCACGCCGGTCCTGGCCAAGCACTCGAAGTCATCCTCATTACTGGGCTCGATCTCCATCGGCGTTGACCGCACGCAGCCTCGCTGGGCTCCGGCCGGCACTATTAGCCCGGCGCCGATAGTACTACACGATGGCTACATAGTACGGATCGTCATCCGCGGCCAAAAGAAAGTTGAAAGAAATCTCGTAGGGTACCCTTGTAAGGCTGGATGGCTTCGGTGTAGAGTTGAATCTAAGAGTCGATCCTGCCCTTGGGCGAATAGTACACGGGCTCGAACCCCACCGATAATCCCAACAGGGAAGTGGGAATTCCAAAATCTAATTTTGTTTGGAGTTACCCATGTACCAAGGATCCGTGAGTTTCACAGAAGAGCAGGCGGCCGAACGCCTCCACATTTCGTTGTCGACGCTGCGGCGGTGGAGGAAGAAGGGCATCGGCCCTGTGTGTTTCCACTTCGGCGACATCATCCGTTACCGCGATACGGCCCTCGAAGCCTTTGTTGCCAAGTACTCCAGCAACGCGGCATAGCCGATGCCGCGCGATGGAGACGGGCTGCACCTGGTAGGTG
>JANYAH010000092.1 GCA_025361425.1 Candidatus Solibacter sp.
GGAGGTCAGCTTCGACGCGGGAGAGACGCCGGAAGTAGTGCCGGTCGCCTTCGAGAGCATGGTGACGGAGACGGGCATGCTGCAACTGTGGTGCGTGGCGCGCGACGGGCGGCGGTGGAAGCTGGAATTCAACGTGCGGGAACGGGTGCGGGGGTAAGCACCGCACCTCGCTTTCCGTTATGCCCGAATGACGAGCAGGCCGGTCGCGGGATCGCCATCAAACTCCGCAATCCGGATGGCATTATGCCGGAGCAGTTGCTCAATTACACGAAAGGGGAAGTCGCAATGCTCGATGTGGACCACCTTTGGCGGCCATCCTAGGCGGTCACTTAGTGCGACGAAATCGGCGTCCGCGGTAACCACCGTGTAGCCGTCCTCCTTGGCACATGTCCAGATTTGTTCGTCCGAAGCCTGTTTCAGGCCGACGTCCCGCACGTGGGTCAACCCTGGAAACAGAGACAGCAGCCGTGCGACCAAGCGGGGCGAGAGGTTTTCGTCCAGAAGCAGGCTCACCCAAGATTCGCTTTGCGGCCGGCTTCGGCGGCGAAGTGATAGACAGCCGGGAAGTCCGCCTTCTCGATGTCGGGGTGCTCCTCAAGAATTTGCTCCTCGGTCATGCCGGCGCCAAGCCAGCCGAGAACGTCCCAGACAGTAATGCGGAGGCCTCGTATACATGGCTTGCCGCCACGCTTGCCCGGCTCAATGGTGATCCTGCTGCTGACTGCTGACATGCGCGATCCCCTTCTTAGTATGCCATCGGAAGCTAGTGTGTGCAGCCTTGTCATGCGAACCCCGATAGCTGCCAACGGCGGCGAATCCCCACTCGCCCGATTGCGGCGCACGCGCCGACAGCCTCACCCGATCACTGAGCCTCGTTCCCTGGATTCGGCCACGAACCACCCACCCCCGCATAGCATCTCCCCCCGCGCCTCACGTAAGCTGGAACTAGCATGAAAATCGGCATCGACCTGGGCACCACCAATTCCGCCCTGGCATACATCGACGAGCGCGAAGCGGAAGATCGCGACTTTCCGCCGCTCCACATTTTCGAGACGCCCCAACTGGTCGCGGCGGGACGCGTGGAAGCGCGCCGCACCCTGCCCTCCTTCCTGTATTTGGAAGAGGGCCAGCCCGTCGGCGTCTACGCCCGCGAGCAGGGAGCGCTGGTGCCCACGCGCCTGGTCCACTCGGCCAAATCATGGCTCTCTAATCCCGATGTCGACCGCACCGCCAAAATCCTCCCCTGGGATTCGCAGGAGACCGGCCGCGTGCTCTCGCCCGTGGAAGTCTCGGCCCGCATCATCGCCAAGTTCCGTGAGGAGTGGGACAAGGCCAAGGGCATCCCGCTGGCCGAACAGGATATCGTCCTGACCGTTCCCGCGTCGTTTGACGAAGAGGCGCGAGAACTCACCGTGATGGCGGCGCGCGATGCCGGCCTGGAAAAACTCACGCTGCTCGAAGAGCCGGCGGCGGCGTTCTATTCCTGGATCGCCAACAACCTCGCCACCTCGCGCAAGAAGCTGTTCGATGGCCAGATCGTGCTGGTTTGCGACGTGGGCGGCGGCACCAGCGATTTCAGCCTGATCCGCGTGTCGCGCGAGGGAGACCTGGTCAACTTCACGCGCACCGCGGTGGGCAAACACCTGCTGCTGGGCGGCGATAACCTGGACCTTACGCTCGCATGGCTGGTGGAAAGTAAGCTCGGCGTGCCGCTCTCCATCCGGCAGCGCAGCGGTCTGCGCCGCCAGTGTTCCGCCGCCAAGGAGAAGCTGCTCAACGATCCGAATCTGAAATCTGTGGAGATCACGGTGCTGGGCAGCGGCTCATCATTGATCGGCAAATCGCTCAAGACGGAAATCCTGCGTGAGGAAGCGCTGGAACTGGCGCTTGAAGGCTTCCTGCCCATGAGCCAGCGCGGCGAACTGCCGAAGGACGAAAAGCGCAGCCTCTTCCGCGAGCTCGGTCTGCCTTACGTTGCCGACCCGGCGGTGACGCGCCACCTGAACGAATTCCTGGAGCCCACGGGACAGACGCCGGACGCCATTCTCTTCAACGGCGGCTTCTTCATCCCGGAGATTCTGCGCGAGCGCGTGGCCGAGGTGGTGGGCCACTGGTACGGACGCCGCCCGGAGATCTTCGAGAACAGCGATCTCGATCTGGCGGTGGCGCGGGGCGCGGCATACTACTCCTACGCGCGCTCCACCGGCAGCGGCGTACTGGTGCGCGGCGGCCTGCCCCGGACGTACTACATCGGGCTGGGCGAGCCGCGCGAGGGCAAGTTCCCGGCGGTGTGCCTGGCGCCGCGGGGCGCCGAGGAAGGCGCGGCGATGGAGATTGACAACGATGCGCTGCAACTGGTGGCCAACCGCCCGGTCTCTTTCCGCCTATACAGCTCTCTCACGCGCACCGGCGACGCGCTCGGGCAGGTGCTGGAATTCGACGCCGCCGATGCCGGCCTGCACATGCACGCGCCGCTTCATGCGGTAATCCGCTTCGGCAAGAAGGTGGAGGAGCGCCTGATTCCCGTCAAGCTGGGCGCGCGGCTGACGGAGATCGGCACGCTGGAAAGCTGGTGCGAATCCAAGATCAGCGACAACCGGTGGCGCCTGCAATTTGAGCTGCGTAAGCAGGCGAAGAAAGCGCCCGCGGAGCGCAAGGCCGCGGCAGTGGTCAGCGAGCAGGCGGTGAAACAGTCGTTGGAGCTGATCGAAGCGGTGTTTTCCCCGTCGGCGAAATCGCCGGTCGCGCCCGAGGAAGTCCCGGCCAAACTCGAACAGACCATGGGGCTCGGCAAGAACAGTTGGCCGCTTTCCACCATCCGGCAGATGGCCGACACGTTCCTGGCCACGGCCGACGGTCGCAAGAAGAGTCCGGCGTATGAGATCCGCTGGCTCAATCTGGCCGGCTTTTGCCTGCGCCCCGGCTTCGGCTACCCCGGCGACGATTTCCGCATCGAACAGGCGCGCCGTGTTTACGCCGCCGGCCTGACCTACGGGAATCAGGTACAGTGCGAAATCGATTGGTGGATTTTCTGGGGACGGGTGGCGGGCGGACTCAATCGTAACCAGCAGACCGATGTCTACCAGCGGCTCTCCGCCTTCCTCCTGCCGCGCGGCGTCAAGAAGCCGCAGCGCATCAACCCCTCGTTGTTGCGCGAAATGTGGCGCTGCGCCGCCAGCCTGGAACTGCTACCACTGGGCACCAAGACCGAGCTCGGCGAATCGCTGGTGAAGCGTATCAAAGCGGGCGATTTCAAGGAGAGCGAACTCTGGTGCCTGGGCCGGCTGGGCGCGCGCAAGCTTTTCTACGGGCCGAGCAACCTGGTGATTCCGCCGGCCACCGTCTCGCGCTGGGTGGAAGCCCTGCGGGGCATTCCCGCCGCCGGCGACGCGTTGGCTGGGATGGCGCGCCGTACCGAAGACCCCACCCGCGACCTTCCCGCAGCCACACGCGATGCCGTGCGGAGCAAGCTCCAGATGCTCCCCCATGCCGGTCGCCTGCTCGCCGTTCTCGATGGCGAGGAAGAGGACGACGGGACGTTAGGTCGCATCTTCGGAGAGGAACTCCCTTCCGGGCTGGTGCTGGTGGAGTCCGGAACGGCGGAGTAGTCCGAGCCTCGCTGGCATGCAAAACCGCGCGTGCGCGATCAGCCCGCGCCAATTGCGGCGCGAGCATATCCCACTGCCTGCGGTCAAACTCGATCTGCTGGCTGGGCCTTCACCCTCCAACAAAGTCAGTTTCGAACGACAACTCAGAATTTCGAGCTTACCGTGGGAGATTTCCCCTGGTTGTTAACCAGGCTGACGCCGGCCGAGTCAATCCCCGCCGCGTTCCCCTGAATCGTGAAGGGCAACACCAGCGTGAATTGGCTGCCAAACACGCTGGATGCCGCGCTCTGATACCAAGTGGAAGCCAGGTCGGTCAGCGGGATTGTCAGTTGCGTGGTTTGCAGGTTACTCCCCGCCGAGGGCGTCAACTGGACCACGGCCTGCGTGAGTTGGCGCGGCGTCGAGTAACCGGTGACGTGCAGCTCGAAGCCTCCAGCGGTGTGCACCACTTGCAGCGTGCGCGCCACCGGAGCGGCGCGAAGCACGTGCAAGGTGCGCGCCGCCGTTGCCGTCACCTCGCCGCCAGCCGATTGCAGAGAGAGATTCAGAGTGATGGTGCCCGCCACCGTGCCGGTCTGCAGTGCCATCTGGCTAGTTGAAAAGACCGACGTTGTGCTGCCGGCGGGGATCGCAAAACTCACGGTTCGTCCACCGGTGGCGAACTGTATGGACGCGTCATTGGTCGCGACGTCGGCATCGGCAGTGAAGGTCATCACGATCTGGCCAGTGAGCTTCACCGGGTAAGACGTCGCCAGCGATACGCTAAACGCCGGCTGGTCGGCTGCGTTCGCCGGGTCCGGCAGGCCGTCCAGGCTTACCGAGGGTAGCGGAGGCAGACTCACCGTCAGCGTATAATCGCGGGTAGCCGATCCGCCGCTTGCGTCCCCCACCTGCAGTACGAAAGCAAACGCGCCGTTCGCAATCGGCGTTCCCGTAATCGAATTGCTTGCCGGGCCGAGCGCCAGCCCTGGGGGCAGCGACCCCGTCTTTACCGTCCAGACGTAGGGTGGTAAGCCGCCGGTCGCACTGAGACTGAGCGCGTACGCGAGGCCGGCGGTTGCATCCGGCAGTGGGGCTGATGTTGTGATCGTTAGGTTGGATGTCACGGAAAGCTTGAACTGCTTGGATGCGGTGACGGAGTTGTTGTCCATGACTTGGGCGGTAAATGTAAAGCTTCCACCCAGCGTGGGCACGCCTGAGATGGTGGCCGTACCGGAGTCGAAGAGAAGCCCGGGCGGAATCCCGCCCGAGGTGATGCTCCAGAGATAGGGCGGCGTTCCACCCGTCGTTGCGAGCGCCTGGGAATACGAAGTTCCCGCCGTCGCCGGGGGCAGTTCCGGCGCCGATGAAATCACGAGCGCCGCGGCCACAGGCAGGCTGAACCGCTTGCTCGCCGTGCGCCCCAGGCTGTCGCTTACATCTACCGTGATTTGGAACGAGCCCGCCGCCGATGGCACGCCGCTCAGCACTCCCGTCGCCGTTTTAAGCGTCACGCCCGCCGGCAAACCGCCGCCGCTGATCGACCATACATAAGGTGGCCTTCCGCCTGCGGCATCCAGCGACTGCCCATACGGTAGACCGACCGTAGCGGCCGCAAGAATCGGCGCTGTGGTGATGATCAGACCCGCCGCAGTAGTGATTTGGAACTGGCGCTCGGCAGATGCGTGCACGCTGTCCACCGCTCGCAGGGTGAAACTGAACGAGCCCACTACCAGGGGAGTCCCGGTGAGGCTACCGGCGCTTGAATCCAGCTTGATGCCGTCCGGCAGCGCGCCCGACGTCAATGACCAGGCGTACGGCGGCGTCCCGCCGACCGCCCCTAGCTGCTGCGAGTACGGCGCTCCAATCAGAGCGTCAGCCAGAGAGTTCGTCCCTATACTGACGGCTGGATTGATAAGGATGGCGTATCCCACCGTGGCGCTTGCGCCCGCGCGGTCCACCACCTGAATGGAGACGGTGTAGCTCCCCGCGCTCGTAGCCGTGCCAAGAATCGCTCCCGCGGGGTCTAGCGCCAGGCCCGGTGGCGGTGGACCGGAGATCAGGGACCACGAAAACGGCGGAGAACCTCCGGCCGCCATGAGGGTCTGCGCGTAGATCACGCCGACTGTGGAAGCCGGTAGCGACAACGTCGTGATCTCGACCGGGGCGGGTCGGATCTGGATGGCGAGTGTCGCGGTCGTTCTGTTTCCCGCGCCATCGGTGGCCTGCACCGAGAAGCTGCTAAGGCCGCTGATCAAAGGCGTGCCGCTGATTGTGCCGGTGGCACTCAGGTTCAAGCCGGCCGGCAGCGTTCCGCCCGCTAGCGCCCATGCGTACGGCGGCGAGCCACCAGATGCGACCAGCGCTTGCGAGTAGGCGGTTCCGACCGTGCCGGCTGGCAGCGCGGAAGTGGTGATCCCCAAAGCCGGCGGATTGATGCTCACCGCCAACGCCGCTGTAGCGGAGGCCGACGCGCTGTCGGTCACCCGCACCGTGAAGCTGCTGGATCCCGCCGTGCTTGGCGTACCCGATATCGTCCCGCCTGCCGCCAGACTTAATCCGGCCGGTAGCGTTCCGCTGGCTAGCGCCCATGCGTACGGTGGCGACCCACCCGTGGCGACCAGCGCTTGCGAGTAGGCGGTCCCGACCGTGCCGGCGGGCAGCGCGGAAGTGGTAATCCTCAACGCCGGCGGATTGATGATCAGCGACAGCGCTGCTGTAGCGGAAGCCGACGCGCTGTCCGTCACCCGTAACGTGAAGCTGCTGGATCCCGCCGCTGTTGGCGTACCCGATATCGTCCCACCTGCCGCCAGGTTCAAGCCGGCCGGCAGCGTTCCGCTGGCGAGCGCCCATGCGTACGGCGGCGACCCACCCGTTGCGACCAGCGCTTGCGAGTAGGCGGTCCCGACCGTGCCGGCGGGCAGCGCGGAAGTGACAATCCCCAACGCCGGCGGATTGATGCTCATCGACAGCGCTGCTACAGCGGAGGCCGACGCGCTGTCCGTCACCCGCACCGTGAAGCTGCTCGCTCCAGCCGCGCTTGGCGTGCCCGATATCGTCCCGCCTGCCGCCAGACTCAAGCCGGCCGGCAGCGTTCCGCCCGCTAGCGCCCATGCGTACGGTGGCGACCCACCCGTTGCGACCAGCGCTTGCGAGTAGGCGGTCCCGACCGTGCCGGCGGGCAGCGCGGAAGTGGTGATCCCCAAAGCCGGCGGATTGATGCTCACCGACAACGCCGCTGTAGCGGAAGCCGACGCGCTGTCCGTCACCCGCACCGTGAACCTGCTGGATCCCGCCGCGCCAGGCGTGCCCGATATCGTTCCGCCTGCCGCCAGACTCAACCCGGCCGGCAGCGTTCCGCTGGCGAGCGCCCATGAGTACGGCGGCGACCCACCCGTGGCGCCCAGCGCTTGCGAATAGGCGGTCCCGACCGTGCCGGCTGGCAGCGAGGAAGTGGTAATCCTCAAAGCCGGCGGATTGATGCTCACCGCCAGCGCCGCTGTAGCGGAGACCAACGCGCTGTCCGTCACCCGCACCGTGAAGCTGCTGGATCCCGCCGCGCTTGGCGTACCCGATATCGTCCCGCCTGCCGCCAGACTTAAGCCGGCCGGCAGCGTTCCGCTGGCTAGCGCCCATGCGTACGGCGGCGACCCACCAGATGCGACCAGCGCTTGCGAGTAAGCGGTCCCAACCGTGCCGGCCGGCAGCGAAGAAGTGGTGATCGAGGGTGGGCCCGGCGTGACGGTCAGCGACAACTCCTTGGTTGCGTTACGGCCCCCGCTATCCTGCACTTTGGCCGTGAACGCGAACGTCCCATTGTTTTCCGGGGTTCCGCTGATGGTGCCGCTGCTACTGAGCCGCAGCCCTACGGGCAGTGCCCCCTGCGACACGGACCAAGTGTAAGGCGTTCTCCCGCCCGTGGCCGATAGCGCCTGCGAATACGGCACACCAGCCGTTCCGGAGGGCAGCGTCGACGTTGTGATCCGCAGCGACTGCGCCTGGCATACGCATGTCGCGGTCGCCACCAGTCCAGCAAAGAGAAAAAAGAGGAACCTCCAGGCAGCGTGCTGTGCAGTGCCGCTCATATCTCCGAACCCCTTATCGCACTTTCACCGGCCTTACTGAACATGATTCGCGGTGTGGCGCTGTCAGCCACTAAGAACAGGGAATCGCCGTCAAGCCAGCCCAATCCGGATTGTGTCCACGAGCGCGCGTCCGCACTTGGTTGCGCTCCGTTCGATTCGCCCCCCGGCGGGCATCCCCCGCTCGCGTCTGGATCGTCCGCATACGCCGTCGCACGGCAGGACGCAATTCCAGCGAGAGCCGCGCCCACAAGCTTCGGAAAGTGCGAGTTCATGGCGGAGTCTCCAATGCAATTCGGGCTACTTTGGCCCACCAATCGTGGGCGTGCCGGGCACGACAATCGTAGCGGACGTTGCGGGCGACGCGGACTTCGCTTTCCCCCCGTGGAGTGCCACCGCCGCGCCCGCTGCCACCGCGCCGCCCAGGATGGCTAGAAGCGCGACCGTACGCGATGCGGTGTGAGATCCCGGGTCCACGTTCGTCTGCGTAATCGAGCCCGTAGCTGTCCGGCCGCCTTGCGACGCGCTGACCCTGATCTGAAATGTCCCGGCTATCCGGTTTGCGTGCAGTCTGCGCGCAACCGCTTCCCCGCGGTCGTCCGTAGTCAGCGTCAGGCTACTGCCGCCGTCTCCGAAGAACGCGCCGGCGCCGCCGGCAGGTAGTAGGAAAGTCACCACGGCTCCGGCTACACCCCGGTTATTCGCATCCTCTACGCGTACTACTGGTTCCTTGCCCCGCGTCGATCGGATATTGTTAATTGCGCCGTCGCCTTCTAGAACTACCACGTGCAGCGATCCGTCCTGTGCCGCCAGCGTGAGATTCAGAAGAACTCCCACGAGGCCCCACGTTCTCATGAACTTTTTATACCTCATACGTTCTCACTCGCCAAGCGCTCATGGAGCCGATGTGTGCTCTATCGCTCCATGATTTGGTTGTGATCTATCCCACAGATTCCCGATTGAATTCCCTTGTTCCCTCTGCTGTCTCGCTTAAGCTTGAAGAGAAAGTGGGTCTTTCTCGTGAACTCCACGCCTTTCAATGCGGAACTGGATGTCTGGCAAGTTCCCGCCTGCGCTGTCCGGGTCGTATACTCTCGGGCAGTCATGGAGGAACTTCGCCTCGCCGTCTCCGATGCCTTCCATCGACTGGCGCATGGGGGCTTTGAGATTGGTGGCGTTCTGTTTGGCCTTCGCGATGCTGACGCGGTGAAAATTCTCGCGCAAAGAGCCCTCGCCTGCGAATATGCGTTTGGTCCTTCCATCACACTCTCGGACAACGACCGGCGAGGGCTTGAAGATTTGCTGGCCGCGCCAGAGACCGATCGCCTTCTTTCCGGGATGCAGCCGGTCGGCTGGTATGAATCGCATACCCGTTCCGGTATTCTGCTCTCCGAAAAGGACCTTGAAATATTTCAACAGTATTTTCCCGAAATCTGGCAAATCGCCCTGGTGCTGCGCCCGCACCCTTTCGACCCCGTTCGCGCCGGTTTCTTTTTTCGCGAGTCCGATGGATCGGTTCAAGCGGCAGCTTCGCACCATGAGTTCAGCATCGAAGGGTACGGCAAGCCAGGCATGCGTTTGCCTGCTGATTCCGCCCTGGTAGACACTGCGGCCGCTCCGGCCTATCCGTTGATTGCGGAACCGGCGCGGCGTGAACAGGAACCACGTCGCTCCCTGGCGCCGCGGGCCGCTTTCAGGCACCCTCGACGACGCTGGGTCTGGGGCGCCGCAGCCGTCGCGGTCGCTGTTGCAGGCCTGCCGTTGTGGATCGGAACGTCGCGCGACTCGACGGGCTTGTCTCTGCGCGAGCCGGATGTGGGTGGCCAACTTCGGATCGATTGGAACCACAACTCCCGCGTCATCCAGCAGAGCCAGAGCGGCGTGCTCGAAATCGAGGATGGACCGATCAAGGTGCGCGACGAATTGTCTCCAGAGCATCTCCGCATCGGCAGCATTACCTACCTGCGCACTACCGGTAGTGTGCTGGTGCGTCTGCTGGTGCGCGGTGCGGATCAAAGCTCTTTCATTGAGATAAAGCGGTATGTCGGGCCGCCCGCGATATCGGCCGTCCGAATCGACGTCGGTGCCGCTGGTCGACCTGCCAAAAGGGACGCAATCGATGTCGCAGCGAGGGGGCGTGAACCAGAGCAGGGAGTCCCGTACGTGGAGGCTGTAGAGCACCCGTTAAACCATTCGCCTCGGGAGGTGCGCGTCAAGACCGAAAGCCCTCCCCAGATACCTGCTATCGCGGCACACGCGCGGCGCCAACTCGTTCTGCCACCCGCCGGTGTGGCGGGTTCCGCGGCACCTCTGCTCCCGGCGCCCCCTTTGCTCGCGGCGAACACACCGGTGGCAATCACGACGTTCATCCCGCGGCTACCCGCGCCCGCACCACCGAACCCTGGTGAGCAAAGTCCCCAGTCCGGAAAAATCATATGGACTGGTCAACTCGCGCGAAGCGGCACGATTCAGATTCTCGGCAATCGTGTGTCGCAAGGACAAATCACCGGAGGTTTACCCGGCGCGCCCGTCCGCGTTCAGGTCTTTCCAGCTCAATTCATCCAGGAAGGCTTGCGCATCTTTACTGCGGACCCCAGGTCGGTCAGCCCCCCTGAGGCGCCGGGAGTGCAAAACGGCTGGAACCGCACCGTCTATGTTTTGAATCCCGCGAAAGCGGGCGAGATCAGCATCCTGGAAGCTCCAGGGCAGCAGAACGCCTGGAATCGGCTTACCCTGCGCGTTGAACGCGGCGAACACGCCATTATTGTTCTTCGATGGCAGCGGGCTTCCGCCGCCGGCAAACCATAGGCGATATTCATTCCTCTCTGCGCTGCCGGGATCCACAACCATCGCAAGTGAAGTGCGGCCTAAAATAATGCGCGTGCTCCGGTGCGTAGCGTGGCGGGTTCTCGTGGTCGTTTTGCGGACCGCTTACTGGGTCTTGGCCGGCGTGGTGCGATGGGCTGTTAGCGCGGTGAATCAGGCAGCGCGCTAAGCGTCCGGTAGTACGATGATTGAGATGACAATATCCGCACGTTTGACAGCCAGCCAGAAAAGAGGCGGGCCGATGATGGCATCGAATCGGAGGTGGTTCGCAGGCAGCGCGATCATGGGTGCGGTGCTATGGGCGGTACCAGGGCTCGCGCAGTCAGATCCCACACGGATTCAGCCGATCCGCAACCGGCCCGTAGAAACGCTCACGGTGAATCCCGGCTTCAGAGATTGGAGCCCGGCGGCCGTCGCGGGCACGACGATCCTGGCTGGCAACCAGACTGGCCGCGGCGGTCTATTCGCCATCGACATGCTCAGTGGCAAAGTGAAGTGGGCGTATCGACCCGCGTTTAGTAGAGGTACTGCATCCGTATCGACGCCCCCCGCTGTCGCCGGCCAACTTGTCATCACGCCCTTCGCGGCAGCTTATCCAGGCGCGGTGGTGGCCGTTTCGCTCACGACGGGAAGAGAGGTTTGGCGAGGTCCAGACCCGGTCCAGAATGCGGCGGTTGCCGTCCACGAGGATCTTGCCTATGTTCTCGGCAAGAACGGCTATTTCTACGCGATGGACGTCGCCACCGGACGCGAACGGTGGAAGGTGGCGTTCGCTACCAACCGCGCTACATGCGCATCTCAGCCAATCGTGCGAGATGATGTCATCTACCTCACCGGTAGCGCCGACGCCACCCCTGGCGATCCGGTAAAACCGGCGGGCTACTACCTCTTCGCCCTGGATGCCCGGACTGGGAGGGAACGCTGGCGGCATCGGGCCGAGGCTCCTTACGCCCATTCGGGTGTTTGCCTGAATCAGCCCGTCATCACGGCAGACACGGTTTTTGCATCGGGCGAGGCACGTCTCTACGCGGTGGTGCGCGCCACCGGACGCGACCGCTGGCCGGCCATCGAAGTTCGACGGCCGGTAGAGGGGCAGAGTCGCCCCATTGAAGTACATGGCTTGGTGGACGCGGGCTCTGTCCTGATCGGTATGACCTCCGGATTCCTCATCGCCTTCGAGAAGAGCTCTGGCAGCACGGCATGGGAAATTGCCGGCCAATACCGCAACTCGCCGGCGATGGCGATAGCAGGCAACGTCCTCTATTTCCAGGGTAGTCCGGGCGCTAAGCCCGGGGCTTCGCCGGAGGCCACCCTTCACGCGCTGGATCTCGACTCCCGCAGAGTACTCTGGTCGTTCTCACGCCCGACCGCCGAGCCAAACTGGCCCTTCGGCTGCTTAACTCCGGTCGATGGCGGGCTGTGGGTGAGTTCCTATCAGGCACTGCTGAAATTGCAATAGTTAGCCTTCGCGCAAGTTCCATTCTGGAAACTAGCGGTGCGCCACCAGGAAGACGCAGCCCCGCGTTCGTCAGGACCAGCATTGCCGCTAGTCCGCCACCTTCACCAACTGTTTGCCGATGTTCTTTCCTTCGAGCATCCGGATGAACGCCTGGGGCGCATTTTCCAGACCGTCGGCCACATCCTCGCGATATTGAAGACGCCCCTCCTTAAGCCATGTGGAGAGCTGGTGCAGGCCGGCTTCGTAACGGTCGGCGAACTGAGTCACCAGGAAGCCTTCCACCTTGGCCTGTCTGACCACAAGCTGGCTCAACCACCGCGGACCGGTCTCCGGTCCCACCGAGTTGTACTGCGAAATTTGCCCGCACACGGCCACGCGCGCATGGCTGGCGATGTGCCGCATCACGGCGTCGGTTATCGCGCCGCCCACATTGTCGAAGTACACGTCCACGCCGTTAGGGCACAGTTGCTTCAGCTTCGCGGCGTAATCCGGCGTCTCGCGGTAATTGAATGCGCCGTCGAAGCCCAGTTCCTCAATCAGGAAGCGAACCTTCTCATTACTGCCCGCAATACCGATGGCGCGGCAGCGTTTGATCCTGGCGATCTGCCCCACCAGCGAGCCCACGGCGCCCGCCGCCCCAGACACCACCACGGTTTCGCCCGGCTGCGGGCGGCAGATTTCCAGCAGCCCGAAGTACGCCGTCAACCCCGGCATCCCGAGCACGTACAGCGCCGACGAGATCGGGCCCGCGGCAGGGTCGATCTTGCGCAGCGACCGGGCCGGCGCCACGGCGTACTCCTGCCAACCGAGCATGCCTTCCACAATGTCGCCCGCCGACCAGCGCGGATCGCTTGATTCCAGTACCCGCCCCACCACCCCGCCCCCAATCACCTCCCCCAGGTCCAGACCAGGCACGTAGGTGGTCACGCCGCTAAGGCGGCCCCGCATGTAGGGGTCCACCGACAGGTAAAGCGTCTGCACCAGAACTTCGCCACCCCCAGGCAGCGGCATGGGGCGTTCCTCCAGGCGGAAATCGGATTCCTTCGGCATTCCTTCGGGCCGTGCGGCCAGGGTGATCAGGCGATTCATGGTTGGCATGGCTCCAACTTATCATCGAGGGCTGGGCCATGTCGGTGACGATCAGAACCAAACCGGGCTGAGGAGTTGCGTTCCCGATGCCAACTTAACTATAGTTAAGCTCATGCTGTCGTCGAGACATCAGACGGAAGAATCGCGCTCCCTGGCGGATGTGCACTCTACCGTCGGCACTTCGCAGGTGTCTTTCTGGAAGCGCATGTTCGCCTTCGCGGGGCCGGCCTACCTGGTCAGCGTGGGCTATATGGATCCCGGCAACTGGGCCACGGATCTGGAGGGCGGCGCGCGTTTCGGATATTCGCTGCTCTGGGTTCTGGTGATGTCCAACGTCATGGCGGTGCTGCTGCAGACGCTCAGCGCGCGCCTCGGCATCGTGCGCGGGCGCGACCTGGCCCAGGCGTGCCGTGAAACCTATCCGCGGGCGGTCAACCTGGCGCTGTGGGCGCTGTGCGAAATCGCCGTGGCCGCCTGCGACCTGGCGGAAGTCATCGGGGCGGCCATCGGGCTCAACCTGCTGTTCCACATCCCGCTGCTGGCCGGCGTCCTGATCACTTCCGCCGATACGCTGCTGTTGCTTTGGTTTCAGAGCTTCGGCATCCGGACGATTGAAGCCGTGGTGCTGTCGCTGATCACGGTGATGGCGGTCTGCTTCGGCGTCGAGATCTTCTGGGCACAACCCGCGGTCAGCGAACTGCTTACCGGATTGGTCCCGCGCCTCAACAGGGACAGCCTGTACGTGGCCATCGGGATGATTGGCGCCACCGTGATGCCGCACAATCTCTACCTGCATTCGGCGCTGGTGCAGACGCGCCAAATCGGCCACACGGAAGCCGCCAAGCGGACGGCCTGCCGCTACAACTTTATCGATAGCGTGGTGGCGCTCAACGGCGCGCTGCTGGTCAACGCGGCCATTTTGGTGATGGCGGCCGCGGTGTTTTTCAAGCGCCACATCGTGGTGACGGAAATCCAACAGGCTCACCTGCTGCTGGCCCCACTGCTGGGGACCGGCGCGGCGGGCGTGCTCTTCGCAATTGCGCTGCTGGCCTCGGGACAATCTTCCACGCTCACCGGGACCATGGCGGGACAGATCGTGATGGAAGGTTTTCTGAACTTCCGCATGCGTCCGTGGTTGCGCCGCCTGATCACGCGCAGTATGGCGGTGACGCCGGCCGCGTTCACCATCTGGTACGCCGGCGACAAGGCCACGTACCAGATGCTGATTCTCAGCCAGGTGATCCTGAGCATGCAACTGCCGTTCGCGGTGATCCCGCTGATCCACTTCACCAATGACCGCCAGCGCATGGGCGCCTTCGCCAACAAGCTGTGGGTACGCCTGCTGGCGTGGCTCACCGCGGCCATCATCATCGTGCTGAATGTGCGGCTGGCGGGAATGGCGATCGCGGAGTGGCTGGCGAGGGCGGGCGACTGGAAGACGGCGGTGTGGGTCGCGGTCATCCCGGTTTCGGCGGGCTACCTGTTGCTGCTGTCATGGGTTACTATAGAGCCGCTGATGAGCCAGTGGACGCGCAAGTACGGGCGGGCGCCGGTGTCGCTGCCTGAGCCCGAGGGCGCGGAAATCGCCGCCCCGGTGTATCGGCGGATACTTGTGCCCCTGGACCATACGGCCCTCGACCGCTTGGCGGTGAGCCACGCCGCCGCCATGGGCAAACTGTACGGAGCGCGCATCTATCTGCTGCACGTGGAGGAAGGGGTCACCAGCCAGGTGTACGGGCAGGCGGCATCCACGGCGGAGGTGGAGTTGGGCGAGCAATACCTCGAACGCATTGCCCAATCTCTGCGCGATCAAGGGGTTAGTGTGGAGACCGCGATCACCCATTCAGCCTCGCCCACGAAGGAAATTCTGCGGTACGCCAAGCAGATCAACCCCGACCTCGTCATCATGGGCGCACACGGCCACGGCGGATTAAAAGACCTGATCTTCGGCACCACCATCAGTCCCGTGCGGCATCATCTGGACGTGCCGATGCTGATCGTGCGCCCGGGCAAGGGCTGAAAAGCAAGACAGACCACAAAAGACGGTGGTCTGTCCCACCTGGGACAGGCTGTCACAAAGCTGTGTCACAGGGAAACAGACATAAATTTAGTGACAGTTTAACTTCTTTTGTATCAATAGGATTAGGTGGCATGCCACCTGCTCTTATGGGCTGCGTGAAGCGTTATCTCATGCTCGCGATGGTTGTGACCTCATGCGTCTTGCCGCTCTCGGGCGCCACCCTCGAGCGGCTGTCGCTCGACGACATGATCGCCCGGAGTACCAGCATCGTCCGCGGTAAGGTCTCTGCTTCCTGGGCAGGCTTCACCGGTTCCGTCATTTATACCCACTATCAAATTCAAGTCAGCGAGCAGTTCAAGGGCGCCGCCCGGAACTCCGTGGAAGTCATGACTCCCGGCGGCACGGTCAAAGGGCTGCACCAGAGTTTCTCCGGGTCGCCCGTCCTGAACCAGGGCGACGAGTTCGTTTTCTTCCTGTGGACCAGCAAAAGCGGAATCACCTGGATCACCGGCCTCACCCAGGGGCTGTTTTCGCTCGCCGGCGAGGGCGCCATGGACCGCCTGGCGACGCGCTCCGCCAGCCGCGAACTGATGCTGGACCGGGACACGTCGCGCCCCGTGAAAGACAGCGCGCTCAGTATGAAATTGAGCACCCTGCGGTGGCGCATCGCCGCTACCCTGGCCGCCCAAGGCGGGGTGAAATAATGCGCACCACGCGCCTCGCCCGCCTCTTCACTTGCGCTGCCATCACGCTCGCCCTGGGGACTCCGGCCCAAGCCTACTACCACTACGTACATTACGTTTCCGGCGGCCGCACCGGCCCCTTCACGCCGCAGCAGGAGAAGTTCAACATCCGGGCCGGCGGCACGGTCAGCTTTTTTGTCAGCGACCAGGGTCCGGCGGTCTACGCCCCCGGCGATAGCTTCGGTTCGCTGCTGGGACAAGTGAAACAGGCACTGGCCGCGTGGGATTCGGTAAGTTCGCCGAACCTGCGCGTGGCGTTCGGCGGCCTCGAAACCGACGGACAGAGTTCGACCGCGCCCGGCGGCGACGTGGTCTTCCAGGAACTGCCCCCCGGCTTGTATGGCATGGGTGGACCGAGTTCCAACGGCACTACCATCGTGCGCGGTGCCGTTATCCTTTCCAACAACACCGGCAAAGGCGTGGGGCCAAGCTACCTGGAAGCCTACTTCACCACGGCGGTTCACGAAGTGGGCCATGCCCTGGGTCTGCAACATACCTGGACCGGAAGCGCCATGTCGCAGGACGTGCTGCGCAATATCTCGCGAGCCAAGCCCTTCGATGCCGACGATGTGGCCGCCATCAACGTGCTCTATGGCCCGCCGGGATGGCAGAACAACTTCGGTGCCATTACGGGCACCGTGCGCTTCGCCAACGGCACCCCGGTTTCGCTGGCTTCGGTAGTGGCCATCAGCCCCATGGGAGCCGCCGTCAGCAGCCTGAGCAATCCGGACGGCACGTACCGCATCGATGGCATTCCCGCCGGCAACAATTACCTGCTCTACGTCCACCCGCTGCCGCCGGACGCCGTACCCGCCGATGGGACCGGGCTGCGCCCGCCGCTGGACCAGAACGGCGCACAGTTCCTGCCCAACGGTGTCTTCGCCACCGTGTTCTACCTTAACCCCACCGGGCAGGCCGCTTCGCTACGGGTCGAGGCCGGCAGTGTAACCCCAGGTCAGAACTTCACCGTGCAATCGCGGAACTCGGTCCCGGCATACGCCCTGCTCACCGCCAGCTACCTGGATCCGGGCACGCGCACACCGCTATACGATCTCACCAACCGGCAATGGGTAAAGGTCTTTCCGGCGTACGCCAACACTACCCAGGCGGGGATGTTCCTCGAAGTGCGGGCCAACTCCGGCGATGCGCCGGTGCCCCAATCGGCCACCATCCTGGGCGGCTTCGGCACCGCCAGTGGCGATTATCTGAGAATCGACAACGACCCAGCCGGGCGAGCCCTATGGCTCTATTTCGGGATGCCGCTTTTCCCCGGCACCGGCCCGCGCCACCTGATCCTCACTTACGCCAACGACATTTTTGTCATGCCGCAGGCCATCAATTTGGTGAAGCTGCCCGCCCCGGCAATCACATCGGTAAGTTCCAACTTCGACAGAAGCGTGACCGTCACCGGCGTCAACTTCGGCGGCGACAGTCTGGTTTACTTCGACGGCATACAGGCGGTCAGGTCCAGCGCATTCAGCGGCAACGACATCCAAGGCTCACTGACCGTGCTACCGCCCGCCGGTACCGGCGGCCAGGTGGCGCAGGTCATTGTCTATAACGGCGATGGGCAGAATTCCACGTTCGCCGCGATAAACAGTCCGCCGACTTACACCTATCCAAATACCGGCACACCGCAGATTCAAAAATTGAGCCTCGCCTCGCTGCCCGCCGGCGCCACCGGAATGGTCGATATCACCACCCAGAACACGGCCTTCCTGGATGGCCAGGTGACCATCGGTTTCGGTTCCGGCGACGTCACGGTGCAACGTGTGTGGGTACTCGGCCCCTCCCGCCTGGTGGCGAATATCTCGGTCGCCGCCGACGCCGTTGCCGGCAGTTCCGAAGTTAGTGTCATCTCCGGCTTCGAGGTTCTCTCGCAACCCAACGGATTCCAAGTGCTGCCGAAGAACCCCAGCCTGCCGGTGATTGGCGCCGTGGCCAACGCCAACAGCGCGCAACAGACCATCTACCCCGGAGTCTTCGCCGCCATCTACGGTGTCAACCTGGCGAACTCGCCATCCACCGTGCAGGTGACGTTGGGAGATCAGCCGATGACGCTGCAGCCCGGCGGCGTGTTCCCCGGGCAAGTCAATTTCTTCATCCCGGCCAATTTCCCCGCCGGAACCGCCACTCTGCGGCTGTATAACGGCAACGCCGCGGCCAACCCGATCGCGGTGCAGATCGATGTTCCGCCGCCCATCATCCAGAACGTCACCAATGCCAGCGGCGTGGCTTACGACGCTACCCACCCCGCGTTCGCGCAGGATATGGTCAGCTTGTACGTCTCCAGCCTGGACCAGACCGTGCTGGACCATCCGGGCCGTTTGCAGGTCACCGTCAACGGCCGCTCGATGCCCGTGCAGAGCCTGACTCCGGCAGCTAACGGACAGACCCAGATTACCTTCTTCCTGGCGCAGGGCTTCGGCGGCGTCCTGGTGAATCTAGCGGTGGTAGTGGACGGCTCCAGCAGCGCGCCATTCCCGATGGCGATACGTTAGCGTAGTGTCCACGAAATAGATGGGCACATGCGGGGCAGCCAGTCTTGGCCACTGCCACTCATTGTTCCCACTGTCGCCAATCCTGCGCAAGCTGTGGGGCAGACCCCTTGGTCTGCGCGGGACGCCCCCGTCCCGCCGCCGGCACAATGGGGTGGGCATCTTGCAGGGCGCGAGAAGGCCGACGGGGGCGTCGGCCGCGGACCGAGGGGTCCGCCCCACCATAAAAAATGCAGCCGTTGCTTGTGTGCCCATCTATTTCGGACTTACAACGCTGGGGGCCGCGCCGACCGGTATATCAGAGCTTGTTGCTCTTCTTGGCGTTGAAGGCGGCTTCCCAGAGTGGTTCCGGCGATTGTCAAGGCAAGACCCGGTAAAGGTCGTACGCGTTGACTTCCCCGCACCCGATGGCGAACGGCAGGTACCCGAACCGGTTGGAATAAAATCCGGCGCCCAATCGCCGGTTCAGCACAAACACGCCGCAGCGCCGGTCCGTCCGCGTGTGGAGCAGTTCGCGGCGGATAGGCAGACGGTCCAGCATCCCGTAATAATCCAGGCGGCTGATCACGATGGTATCGCCCGGCTCCGGCAGCGGCGCCGTGTTGGCCAGCGCCTTGGCGCCCGCATCTTCGGCGTACCCCAGAAAGGCCCACTGCCCGCCCGCCCACACCTTCAATCCGCGCTGAATGCGCGGTGCAATCAGCCGGTCCACCGCATCGCGCTGAGAGCCGGCAAGCGTGGTATCGCCCACGACGATGAGCGCGCCTGAGATCCACCCCGCGGCCACCAGTAGCGCCACCGTCAGCGGATATCGCGGCTGACGGACGCGCGCCGCGTGCAGCACAATCAGCAGCGCCGCCGCCGGCACGCCCGGCAGCAGATATTTGGCGCCCATGTACACGTAAGGCAGGGCGACCAGCCCGGAACCCAGCCACACCAATAGCGGAAGCGCCTGCCGGAGGTCGCCCACCACGCCCACGCAGGCCAGCACGAAGCAGATGCCCAACGCCGCCGGGACCGCGTACCGCACCAGCGGGGCCGCCCCGCTAACCATGGAGAGCGCCACCCCCACCGCCACCAACGCGGCCACAACGCCCGCGAACTTTCGTCCGCGGGAAAGTAAGGCGTACACCAGCAGCGGTCCGGTCAGCGCCTGGAAGCCAAGAAACGCCACCAGATTGCGCGGCACGTTGCGCATGGAGGTCAGCATTTGAAATGCACCGGCCAGCGTAGCGTTGGCCGCCGGTCCGCGATTCAGACTGACGAACACCGCCACCACCACCGCCGCAACCGCCAGCGGCCACAGGCACTCCGCCGCGCGTTTCCACGTCGCGGGCCTGAGCAGCAGCGCCGCCACCAATACCAGAGGCGCGGTGCTGGCACGGCAGAGCACCGCGGCCGCCAGCAGCAATCCCGCAGCCAGGCCCACGCCCCAGCGCCGTTCCTCGCGGAAGAGCAGCACGCGGTCCATGCCGGCCATGCCGAACATCATCGCCATCACGTCCGGCATGCAGGTGGCGGCCATCGCCAGGGTGACCGGGTTCGACGCGATCACGAGGCCGACCGTACCCGCCTCCCGCCGGCCGCAGCCCAATCGCCGGGCCACCGATACGCTGGCTACCAGGAATCCGGAGAGCAGCAACAACTGGTAAAGATGCGCCATCCACTCGCGCCCACCCAGCGCCGCCACCGGCGCCAGCACGTACGCCGGCAAAATCCCGCCCAGCAGGTACTGCGAGAACTTCTGGCGATCTCCGGCGTTCCACACCTGCTCGAAATCGGCAGGATGCAGCGGGTCCACCAGCGCATGCCTGGCTGCGTGCAAAAATAACGGATCGTCGATTGTGAACGGCTTGTTCAGAAACGGCAACAGCAGCAGGCTGGCCACGAATATGGCCGGCGCCGCCAGGCGAAGTGTCACGCCCGCGGCCTCGCCAGATAGACGAACTGATACCCCAGCAACCCGGGGAGCAGCGCGGTGGCTCTGGCGAGCAGCGCCGTGATGGCACGCATCAGCCGATTGGCGGGGTCAAGGCCCAGCACCAGTTCGAGCGGCATGACGGTCGCCTTCGCCGTCAGAATCTCCCAACCGTTGTCCTCGAGCAACGCGCGCGCCGTCTTGCGCGTGTAGAAATGCAGGTGCGTGCGGTCCATGATGCCGCGATCGGTGTGGTTGAAGCGTCCGAACAAGAGCGCCAGCCGCACCGTAATGTTGGCCACGTTGGGCAGCGACACCACCAGCCGCCCGCTTTCCTTCAGTGCCGGGCGGACCTCGGCCAGCAGGCGTTCGGGCCGCACCAGGTGCTCCAGCACATCCAGCAGCAGAACCCGGTCGAACCGGTACTCTCCGGCCTGGTGCGCCAGGTCAGGCTGCGCGATATTCAAATCCGCCGGGATGTAGCGCTCCAGCGCTTCACTGGCTCTGGCGCTGGGCAGCGCATCCACGCCCACCGTGCGATTGCCGTCCTTTTTCAACTCCGCCGCGAAGAACCCTTCGCCGCAGCCGACATCCAGCACATCCTGATTCCGCCCCACCAGTTGCCGCGCATAGTAGTGGCTGGAGTGCCTGGAATGCTTGATCGGGTAGTGGACGAAGTACTCGGCGAACTCCGCCGCGCGCATCACGCTGCGGCACGTCCGCCGGTAGCGCCACACCGAGCGCACCACATCGCGCGCATACTTCAGCCCGTCCACGTTGCACAGTTCGGTCCCGTAGTATGTCGGGATCGGAACCTCCCGGATCTTCATGCCCTGATGGTGCAGTTTGACGATGATCTCGGTATCGAAGTGAAAATCGTCGGTCATCCGGGAGAAATCAAGCTCCGCCAGCGCGTGCAGGTTGTAGGCGCGATATCCGCTGTGAAACTCCGTGAGGTTCATTCCCAGCGCGCGATTCTCCAGAGTCGTGAGGATGCGGTTGCCGGCGTACTTATACAACGGCATCCCTCCCTTCAACGGCCCGCCGTAGGTGGGCATCATGCGCGATCCGAACACGGCGTCCGCTTCACCCGTCACCAGCGGACGGTAAAGCTGCGCCAGAATCTCCGGCGCGTATTGCCCGTCGCCATGCAGCAGCACGACAATATCGAAGCCCTTCTCAATGAAATAGCGGTATCCCGCTTTCTGATTGCCTCCGTAACCCAGATTCCTGGGATGCTTCAGTACCTGCAGCTTGGGCACATCGCAAGCCGCCTTGACGCCCATCGCCAGTTCGAAAGTGGCATCCTGGCTGGCATCGTCGAACACTACCACTTCCTCCACGTTGCTCCACACTGAGGGCGGAATCCGCTTGAGCACGGGCACCAGCGTGGAAATCGCGTTGTACGTGACCATCAGGATACCGATGCGTTTGCCCTCGCAACTGGCGATGGTAGGGTCCGCGTGCTGCGCAAACGCAGCACGCGGTTCGTAGCTAAGTGCCAATGGCGAACTTGATTCGGTCATCCGTTGCGCTTTTAAGTGAAGTATACCGGCACGCCCTCTCTACCGCTGTACCCTTCCCGAGCCATTGCCCTTCAGCAGCGCGTTTACCTCGCCCACCGTGGCGCGATAGAAATCACCCATGAAGGAATGCTTCAGACAACTCGCCGCCACCGCGAACTCCAGCGCCTCCTGGTGCGTCCCGAGCTTGAGCAGCCCGTAGATCAGGCCCCCCGCGAAGCTATCGCCGCCACCCACGCGATCCACAATGTGGGTGATCTCATAGTGCCGGCTAACCAGGAACGCGCTGCGATTGTTCATGCACGCCGCCCACCCATTATGCGACGCGCTCTTCGATTCGCGCAGCGTGATGGCGATCGCCTTCATCCCCGGGTACGCTTTCAGCACCTGGTCGGTCAGTTTCTCGTATTGCCCGCGATCCAGTTCCCCGGAGTGGACGTCCACGCCGGCCTCAATGCCCAGCGCCATCTGCACGTCCTCTTCGTTGGCGATCGCGATATCCACGTACTCGGTGAGTTCGCGCATCACCTCCACCGCCGTCTTGCCGTACTTCCACAGGTTCTTGCGATAGTTCAGGTCGCACGAAACCGTCAGCCCTTTCTCGCGCGCCTTCTTCATGGATTCAAGCGACAGTTCCGCCGCCGACGCGCTGATCGCCGGGGTGATCCCCGTGATGTGGAACCATCCCGCGCCATCCAACACCTGGTCCCAATCGATATCGCCCGGCTTGGCCAGCGCGATCGCACTATTCGCACGGTCGTAGACCACCTTGGAGGCGCGCTGATTGGCGCCCGCTTCCAGGTAGTAAATGCCCATCCGCCCCTTGCCGCGGACGATGCGGGAGGTGTCCACGCCGAAGCGCCGCAGTTCGCCGACCGCGGCATCGGCAATGGGGTTGGTGTCGGGCAGCACCGTGACATAAGCGGCAGGCAAGCCGAGCTGCGCCACCGCGACGGCGACATTCGCCTCGCCGCCTCCGAATGTGGCCACGAACTGCGGACTCTGCATAAAGCGCTCCAGGCCAGGCGGCGCGAGCCGGAGCATGATTTCACCGAACGTAACGATGGGTTTTAGCATAGTAGAAACAATATTGTAAGTGGATTCGCACCCCGATGAGTTGGCTGGGGCTGCCTGCCATGCCGGGCCGGCGCCGGGGGATTTTGTAACCCTGTGCCACTATGAAAAATGGAAGCCTCAAAATCCGCCCCGGCGTAGTGCGTTACACGACGAAATTCCCCGTAAATTCCCCTTGCGGTAGATACTTGGAGGCATATAATGGTCATCAGGATTTTGGGGCACTTCCAGATCAGCCACCACGTAAGAAGCTAGAGGGAACTTCATGCATAAGACAGCGCAACTTTTTCGTTCGATGGCCGCTGCCGCGGCACTCGTCATCGGCCTAAGCCTTGCCGTGCCGGCGTTCGGCCAGATGAACACCGGGACGATCACTGGAACCGTGACCGACCCGCAGGGGGCCACCATCGCGAATGTGAAAGTCACCGTCGTCCATATTGACACCAACTTTGAATCGCGCGTCGCGACCAACTCGGAAGGGCTGTATCGGGTCCAGTCGCTTCAACCTGGTCCGTACCGTTTGACGTTCGAGTCCGCTGGTTTCAAGCGGCTTGTGCAAACGGGGCTGGACCTTCGGTCGGGCGACGTCTTACCGGTGAACGCCAGGATGGAACTTGGCCAACTGACCGACTCGGTCCAGGTCTCGGCCCAAGGCACGCTGCTCGAGACCGAGACATCGGCGGCCGGATCGCTCACCGAGGGCGAGACCCTCTATAAGATGCCGCTCTATCAGCGATACGTGCTCAATGCCTTGAACCTGAACCCGGGAATGACGCAGAACGGCTACGCCTATGGCGGGTCCCTGGGAGGATTCAACATCGCCGGGCAAAGATCCACGGGCACGGCCGTTTTTGAAGATGGCGTGTTTGGCAACGATCCGCAATCCAGCAGTGGCACCGATATCAAGTCGGTGGAGAACTCGGTGGACGAGGTGAAGGTGCTGACTGGTACACTTCCCGCCGAGTACGGCCACACCACGGGCGGCGTGGTCAGCGTGGTCAAGAAGGGCGGCACCAATTCGCTCCACGGCATGGCCGCGGACTTCGGGCGCACGCGC
>JANYAH010000096.1 GCA_025361425.1 Candidatus Solibacter sp.
CGAGTCGCTATCCTTCGAGTCCATTGCTAAGGAAACCTCATTCAGGTGATAATAGGGACGGAAGTGGTTGTACTGCCCTACCCTGACGGCGCTGTGCCCACGGCGGAAGAGGAGAAATCTGCGTGAAGCGTGCCGGATCCGATGATGCTTTACGGTGTTCGTTTTGTCATAAGAGTCAGGACGTAGTCGGAAAACTCATTTCTTCTCCGAGCGACTACCCTCGCGCCTACATCTGCGACGAGTGCATCGCGGTCTGCAACTCGATCCTCGAGGACGATAAGGTCGAGGTTCCAGCCGGAACACCGAATAAAATCCCGAAACCCTTGGAAGTGAAAGAGTTCCTGGATCAGTACGTGATCGGGCAGGAAGCCACCAAGAAGAAGTTGGCGGTGGCCGTTTACAACCACTGCAAACGGATTCACATGAACCGCATTCGGAATACTGATGTGGAGCTGCAGAAATCGAATATCCTGCTCATCGGCCCCACCGGTACCGGCAAGACACTGATGGCGCAAACCCTGGCGAAGATCCTCGATGTGCCGTTTGCGATTGTCGATGCCACCACCTTGACGGAGGCCGGGTACGTCGGCGAGGACGTCGAGAACATCATCCTCAAACTTCTCCAGGCGGCCGATGGCGACGTGCAGAAATGCCAGCAGGGCATCATCTACATCGACGAGATCGATAAAATCTGCCGCAAGGATGAGAACCCCTCCATCACGCGCGATGTCTCGGGCGAGGGCGTGCAGCAAGCCCTTTTAAAAATTCTGGAAGGCACCGTAGCCAACGTTCCCCCCCAGGGTGGACGCAAACACCCGCACCAGGAATTCACGCCGGTGGACACCACCAACATTTTGTTCATCTGCGGCGGCGCCTTCGTCGGTCTGGAAAAGGTAATTGCCCGCCGCACCGGCAAGAAGAGCATAGGCTTCCTGCAGGAAGAGGAAAAAAGCGGGGGACGCCCCTCAGGCGCCAGCGGACGCCGCGATACCGATCTGCTCGGCCAGGCCCAGCCCGTCGATCTGATCAAGTTTGGCTTCATTCCGGAATTCATCGGCCGTCTGCCGGTGAGCGCTGTACTGGAGGATTTGGACCGCTCGGCCCTAATCCAGATTCTGACCAGGCCCAAGAACGCCATCATCAAGCAGTATCAGAAGCTCTTCGAATTCGAGAACGTTCGCCTCAAGTTCAGCGACGAAGCCATCGAAGCTATCGCCGATCTGGCCATGGAGCGTAAGGTGGGCGCGCGCGGTTTGCGCATGATTCTCGAAGACCTGATGCTAGACCTCATGTACTACCTGCCTTCCTACAAAAAAGTACGCGAGTTCCAGGTCACCAAAGAGATGGTGCTCTCGCAGAAAATCAGTCTTACAATATTGGAAAAGGCCGGTTAACCGTAATTTCCTGAACATACCGCGCACCGGGGGACTGGGGTTGTACAAATCCCGCTGGGGAGAACAATGCTTACTTCGAAGGAAAAATCCGATACAAAACGTCTGCCGATGATGCCCATTCGCGACGTGGTCATCTTTCCGTACATGATGACCCCGTTCGTGGTCGGGCGCGAATCCAGCGTGCGGGCGTTGGAAGAGGCCATGGCCGGCGACAAGAAAATCTTTCTTGCCACCCAGCACGATGCCTCTATCGATGAACCCAAGCCCAACGAGATTTATAGCGTCGGCACTATCGTAAACATCGTCCAGAGCCTCAAACTCCCGGACGGCAACATCAAAGTTCTGGTGGAAGGCGTCGAACGCGCGAAAGTCGTGTCCATCTCCGACGACGAGGGCTTCTTCCGCGCCACGGTACGCACCTCCACCTACAAAGTGGAAACCGGACCGCAACTCGACGCGCTCATTAGCCGCGTCACCGGCCTGTTTGAACAATACGTCAAGCTGAGCCAGAACCTGAACTACGAAACCATGGTCGCGGCAATCCGCGTGGATGAGAGCGGCAAACTCTCCGATACCGTGGGCGCCAACCTGCAACTCACCATCGAAGAGAAGCAGGAACTGCTCGAAATTTTCGACCCCATCGACCGCCTGACGCGCGTGGCCGAGATGCTCGACATCGAGATCGAAAAGCTCAATGTCGACCGCACCATTCAGGGCCGCGTCAAGCGCCAGATGGAAAAGGCGCAGAAAGAGTACTACCTCAACGAGAAGATCAAGGCCATCCAGAAGGAACTGGGGCGCGGCGAAAAGAGCGAAATCGATGAGCTGAAGCGGCGCATCGAGGAAGCCGGCATGACCCCCGACGCGCAGGAGAAAGCCATGGCGGAACTCAAGCGGCTGGAGAACATGCCGCCCATGTCCGCCGAATCCACCGTGAGCCGCAACTATCTCGATTGGCTGCTGGCGGTGCCATGGAAGAAGAAAACCAAGGAAATCCGCGATCTGAAATTCGCCGAAGACGTGCTCGAAAGCGACCACTACGGGCTCGACAAGATCAAGGAACGCATCCTGGAGTTTCTCGCCGTGCGCCGCCTGGTCAAGAATCCCAAGGGCTCGATTCTATGCTTCGTGGGGCCTCCGGGCGTGGGCAAGACCTCGCTCGGCATGTCGATTGCGAAAGCCACCGGACGTAAGTTCGTCCGCATGTCGCTCGGCGGCGTGCGCGATGAGGCGGAAGTCCGCGGGCACCGCCGCACCTACATCGGCGCCCTGCCCGGCCAGATCATCCAGATGATGAAGAAGGCGGGCACACGCAACCCCGTCTTCATGCTCGACGAAGTCGACAAGATGTCGATGGATTTCCGCGGCGACCCCAGTGCCGCGCTGCTCGAAGTCCTCGACCCCGAGCAGAACTTCATGTTCGTGGACCATTACCTGGACGTGGAATACGATCTCAGCCAGGTCTTCTTCATCGCTACCGCCAACGTCATGCACACCATTCCGGCGGCCCTGCAGGACCGCATGGAAATCATCCGTCTTTCGGGTTATACCGAACTCGAAAAGATGGAGATCGCCAAGCGGTTCCTGGTGAAAAAACAGGTAGACGCTACCGGTCTCTCCGCCGCCGAAATCGATTTCAAAGATGAGGGCATCGGGAGCCTGATCGAGTACTACACGCGCGAGGCCGGCGTACGCAATCTGGAACGCGAAATCGGCAACGTCTGCCGCAAGATCGCGCGCCGGGTGGTCAACAACGATAACGGCAAGGATAAGAAAAAGAAGCTAAGCGTAGCGGTGATCAATGGCGCGAAGGTTTCGGAACTGCTCGGACCCTGGAAGTTCCGCGACCTCGTCACCGACAAGAAGAACGAAATCGGCGCGGCCACCGGGCTGGCCTGGACCGAAGTCGGCGGCCAGCTTCTCACCGTGGAATGCACCCTAATGGAAGGCAAAGGCAAGCTGACCATCACCGGGAAGTTGGGCGAAGTCATGCAGGAATCGGCCCAGGCCGCTATGAGCTATATCCGGTCGCGGGCGCTTTCTCTGGGGCTGGCGCGAGATTTCTACCGCAGCCTGGACGTCCATATTCACATTCCCGAGGGGGCTATTCCCAAGGACGGACCCTCGGCCGGCATCACGCTGGCAACCACCATTTGCAGCGCCCTCACCAAGAACCCGGTGCGCGGCGATCTGGCCATGACCGGCGAAATCACCCTCCGCGGCAAGGTCCTCCCCATCGGCGGTCTCAAGGAAAAGTTGATGGCCGCGCACCGTCACGGCATCCTGGAAGCCATCATGCCGCGGGAGAATGAAAAGGATCTCCCCGACATCCCCGACGCCATCAAGCAGACCATGAAGCTGCACTTCGTGGATTCCATGGACCAGGTCCTGAAAATCGCCTTGGTTCGGGAAATTGTCGCTTTACCAATTCCGCCGGATCTGAACGTCGAAGCTCAGAAGCCCGCCGAAGAGACTGTTGCGCACTGAGTAGAGGGAGGGGCGAAGCCTCTCCTCAGGTACTGAATGAGTTCCTTGAAAGCAGAATTTGTAGTAAGCTCAGGCAAGCCGGACACGTTCCCCTCCGACCGATTGCCGGAGGTCGCGTTCTTAGGGAGAAGCAACGTTGGCAAGTCCAGCTTGATTAACGCCCTCACCGGCCAGAAAAAGCTGGCGTTCACGAGCAATACACCGGGCCGCACGCAAACCATTAACTTTTACCGCGTCGACGAGGATTCCTATTTCGTCGATTTACCGGGCTATGGATACGCCCGGGTCCCCAAGGGGTTCACCGACCAGTGGAAGATTTTGATCGAGCAGTATTTAAACAATAGAGAGACGCTGGTGCTTTCCTGCCTGATTCTGGACACCCGCCGCGGATGGATGGAGAAAGATCTCGATCTCAAGCGCTGGCTCGAGCATTACGGCAGGCCGTACCTGGTAGTAGCTACCAAGACAGACAAGTTGAATCAATCTGAACAAGAGCGCGGACTTCGCGCCATCCGAAAGGAAGGCGTGGAGCCGTTGCCGTTCTCGGCCCTCAGTGGCCGGGGAGCGAGGGAAATTTGGCAAGCAATAATGAAAACACTTCACCCACGGTAGGCAACAACCTGCCGCAGGAACAATCCGAAAAGCCCACCGACAAGACACCCACCCGCGAAAGCGCCCCCGCAGAGACAGTCGAGAAGCCGACCGTCGAAAAGTCGCACCGCCCCGAGCGAGCCTCCAGATCGGCCGCCGCGGCTGCGCCGCCTGAAAGCAAGGCCGTCGACGCCAGGACAGTTGAGGCCAAACCGGCCGAGACCAGGCACGCGGAAACCAAACCCGCCGAGCCCCCTGCCGAACTCAAACCACCCGCGGAGCCCAAACCGGCCGCGGAAGCCCAGCCTGTCACCGCAGCCCCGGCGCCTCCCGCTGCCGTGCCACCCCCGGCCGCCGAGCCGCCCGCCGTTCCCCCCGGACCCCAGGAAGCCCACCTCGGCGCGCAGCGCCGCAAACAGGGATCTGCCCAGGCCGCCAAGTCTGGAACTCCCACGCTCGATCTGGTCGAGTTGAAGGACATGAGCATTATCAAGCTCAACCAGGTCGCCAAGGACATGAACATCTCTGGCGCCGCCGGCCTGCGCAAACAGGAACTGATTTTCAAGATCCTGCAAACCCAGGCGGAAAAGAGCGGCCTCATCTTCAGCGAAGGCGTGCTGGAATGCCTGCCCGACGGCTTCGGATTCCTGCGCGCTCCCGAGTATAACTACCTGCCCGGCCCCGACGATGTCTATGTCTCGCCCAGCCAGATCCGCCGTTTCGATCTGCGCACCGGCGACACCATCAGCGGCCAGATCCGCCCGCCCAAGGAAGGCGAACGCTATTTCGCGCTGATCAAAGTCGATGCCATCAACTTCGAGCCGCCCGAGGAAGCCCGCAACAAAATCTTCTTCGATAACCTCACGCCGCTCTACCCCAACGTGCGTCTCAAGCTGGAAACCGTCCGCGACAATTATTCCGGCCGCGTGATGGATCTGCTGACCCCCGTCGGCAAGGGCCAGCGCGGTCTCATCGTGTCGCCGCCGCGTACCGGTAAGACGATGCTGCTGCAAAGCCTCGCCAACTCCATCACCACCAATCATCCCGAAGTAACGTTGATCGTTCTCCTGATCGACGAGCGTCCCGAAGAAGTCACCGACATGCAGCGCAGCGTGCGCGGCGAAGTCATTAGTTCCACCTTCGACGAACCCGCCACACGCCACGTGCAGGTGGCCGAAATGGTCATCGAAAAGGCCAAGCGTCTGGTGGAGCACAAGCGCGATGTCGTCATCCTGCTGGATTCCATCACGCGTCTGGCACGCGCTTACAACACCATCGTCCCTCCGAGCGGCAAGGTGCTCTCGGGCGGCGTCGATTCCAACGCCCTGCAGCGTCCCAAGCGCTTCTTCGGCGCCGCGCGCAACATCGAGGAGGGCGGTTCGCTCACCATCATCGCCACCGCGCTCATCGATACCGGCAGCCGCATGGACGACGTGATTTTCGAAGAGTTCAAGGGCACCGGCAACATGGAAATCCACCTGGAACGCAAACTCGTGGACAAGCGCGTATTCCCCGCCATCGACATCAACAAGAGCGGTACCCGCAAGGAAGAGCTTCTCCTGCCCAAGGACGAACTCAACCGCGTGTGGATTCTCCGCAAGGTGCTCAATCCGCTTTCCCCCGTGGAGACCATGGAGCTGTTGTTGGATAAGCTGGGCAAGACCAGATCCAACGGCGAGTTCCTCGGCGCCATGAGCGGCTAGTCTAGTTCTAGTCGGGTGGGGCAGGCGCGGACCCAGAGGGTGCCCCGCCTGCCAACCCGCCGGCGGCGATGGCCTAGCTGGCGATCTTAGCCTTCGCCGTGGTGGCCGCGCTTCTCGACCATGCGCCCGGCGTCATCAGCGTGATTCTCCCCCAGCTGAACCTACCGCTCCGCGTCCACGCGCGCGCGTGCGAGTAAGTCCGTCACATGCAGGCGCGCGGCCCACGAATTGACATACTCCCAATCGAGGCCTGGATTGCTGGCGAGGATGCCGCCGATGTCGCTCCACTGCCGGTCGGAGATTTCGCCGCCGTCGCGGTACCACTGCAGCTTGGCCAGCAGAATATCTTCCGGCGTTGCCACCGGACAAAGCGCCGCCCCAGCCACTCGCAATGGAGTCGGCGTCGCACGCTCCAGTTGCGTATCGTGAAAATCGGTGGACGCCGGGAAAATGTCGAACTTCATGGCGCTGGGTATGTGAATCAAATTGAAAGCGCGCCCCTCTCGGATCGCCTGCTGCATCATTTCCGGATCCGCGTACCAGCCGGATCCGAGGGCCTTGGCCAGCAGTTTGGCTTGTGGCGGAAAGATCACGGCAACCAGGTCTCCATCCAAGGTCGCGCGCAAGACCCCATGTGCGGATGAGGCCAGAGAACCGCCCACCACGAAACGGATACCGAGCGCCGTCAACGCGGAAGTCAACTCGTTGAGGCCATGCGCCAGCGGGTCAGTCATAACGCCAGTTCGGCGCCGTACACCCTGGCGTACAAATCGGCACCGAGATTCTGTCGAGCGGCCCGCAAGAAAATTTCACGCTCGCCGGCCTGCGGATATTTCTGCCGCAGGCCCGCTTCGCCCAACTGGCGCACCATCGCCGAAAACTCGAAAGTCCGCTGCAGCTTTTCTTCCGGTGACATCTTCCGCATCAGGTCCACGAAGACCTTCCATGCTTCCGGCGAGGTGTCCGTGGGCCTCATATCTACATGATAGCCGACGGGGGCGCCGGCTCGTTCGGGTCGCCCGCGTTGGCCAGGGGAATGCGAATCAGCGCCAGCCCGAGCAGCACCATCACGCCCACGCCCACCAGGTATGATGGATGCGCGAACAGCGAGGGCAGCTTGCCGTACTGATAGTTGAACCAGCCGATCACCAGGCCCGACAGCGCTTCACCGGCGATCAGTCCCGAGGCCACCAGCACGCCCACGTTCTCCACGCGCGCGGTCTGCGCTTCGTTGTATGCCCGGCGCTTCCGCATGGAATCGGTGGCCCAGCGGATCATGCCGCCCAGGAAGATCGCGCTCGTGGTGCCGATCGGCAGGTACATCCCGATTGCGACCAGCATCGGGCTGCGCACCTTGAACATGATCATCGCGAAGCCCATCAAAATGCCCGCCACCACTAGCGGCCACGCCATATCCCCGCCCACAATCCCCTGCGCCAGCGAGGCCATCAACCCGGCCTGCGGCGCGGAAAGTTCCTTGTCGCCGAAGCCGATCCCGCCTTTATTGATGTTCCCCACGTGCAGCCACAGCAGCGGGAAGTACATCACGCAACTGGCCACCACCACGGCGATCAGTTCCACAATTTGAATGCTGCGCGGCGTGCCGCCCAGAATGTAGCCGACCTTGAAATCCTGCAAAAGTTCGCCAGCCACCGCCGAGGATACGCAGACCACCGCGGCCACCGCGAGCACCGCCACCACACCGCTCTTCCCGGAGACGCCCAACGTCACCATCAGCAGCGCGGCAATCACCAGAGTCGATAGCGTCAGACCGGAGATGGGGTTGTTCGACGAGCCAATCACGCCCACCAGATACCCCGATACGGTGGCAAAGAAAAAGCCCACAATCAGCATGACCAGTGCCGCCGCGATGGCTCCGCCGACGATGCCGGTCATGTAAATGTACAGCACACACATCAGCAGGAAGGTCACCCCGATCAGGCTGAACACCACCTTGGAACTCATGTAGCGTTCCGTGCGGCCCACCGTCTTCTGATCGACGCTGCCGGCCGTCAGTTCGCCGATCGCTTTGGCCAGACCCGCGATCAGGTTCTTGCGCATGTGGAAGAGCGTGTAGCACGTGCCCACCATCATGCCGCCCACCGCGATGGGCCGCACGATGAAGCGCCACACCCCCGTCGCCAGCCCAAGCCAATCTTCGTCATGCGAGCCCGCCGGCAGGTAGGCTTGAAGCTGCGGTCCCAGGAAGTAGATGAACAGCGGAATCAGCAGGCCCCAGGCGATCACGCTGCCCGAGAAATTGAGCGCCGCCAGTTCCGGCCCGATGATGTATCCCACGCCGATGTAAGCCGGGCTAACGCTGGGCGCCGCCACCGTCGTGACGCCTCCGGTGACCACCGTCCGCGTGGAGCCTAGCGGGCCCAGACGCAGCACACTCTTGCCCAACTGCCCGATTTGAAAGAAGTAGTCCTGGTCTGGCGCGAAACAACCGAACGCGCCCGCCAGAAACGTGGCCGCGCCGAAGCCGATGTTGTAGAAGAGATACTTGGCCGTTTTGGCGGCGCCCTGTCCCGCCTTGTGAACCTCCGCCGCCGCCACCGATTCAGGGAACGGCAATTCCGGGTCTTCCACCATCACACGGCGGATCAGCGATACGAATAGCACCCCAAGGACGCTGCCCACCAGCATCAGTGCGGTCGATTTCCAGTAGGCTTCCGGCGAATCGAACGATCCCCAAGCCTTCACCATGACGAACGCCGGCAGCGTGAACACCGCGCCCGCCGCCACCGATTCGCCGATCGACCCCGCGGTGCGCGCGATATTCTCTTCCAGGATCGAGCCCTTGCCAAGCCGCAAAATGGCCATGCCGATTACCGCCGCCGGATACGTCGCCGCGATCGTCTGGCCGGCGCGCAGACCCAGGTACGCATTAGCGGCGCCCAGTACCACACACATCACCAGGCCGAGCAGCACCGCTCGCCAGGTGAACTCTCTCATCTGCATGCCTTCGGGTACGAAGGGCTTGAACTTGGGGGGGGGCGTCATGAAAGCTTGGACCTCACTTTATCGCTCAGCGATTTTCCGTCCACGGTTTTTCCTGTCAACTTCGCCTGCACGGATTTCATTACCGCGCCCATCTGCTTGATGGATGTGGCGCCGGTTTCAGCCATGGCTCCGGCAATGGCTGCGTCGACTTCTTCTTCGCTCGCGCCGGCGGGCAGGTAGGTCTCCAGCATGGCCTTCTCGGCCTCTTCTTTTTCGGCCTGCTCCATACGGCCCGCCTTGCGAAACATCTCGGCGGCATCCATCCGCTGCTTGATGAGGATTTTGAGCACCTGCATCTCGACGGCTTCGTCGAGCGGCTTGGGCGAATCCACTTTCTGTTTCATCAGCGCGGCCTTGAGCATGCGGAGCGTGCTCAACCGCGCGGCATCGCGGCTCTTCATGGCTGCGGCCATTTCCTGTTGCACCTGATCGATAAGGGGCATGATGTCTGTTATTCTAAAGGACTACTCAATACGATGTACATTAAAAAACAACGTTTATTGACTCCTGGTCCGACTCCCCTCTATCCTCCTGCCCTGCAGGCGATGATGCGAGCCGACATGCATCATCGTACCGAAGATTTCCGCAAGGTCTACCGCGCCTGCCTGGCGGACCTCAAGGAAGTGATGGGGACCTCGAACGACGTTCTGATGTTTGCCGCCTCCGGCACCGGCGCCATGGACGCCTCGGTGTCGAACCTCTTCTCCAAGGGCGACAAGGTCATAGTCTGCGTTGCGGGAAAATTCGGCGAGCGGTGGGCGGACATCGTCAAGGCCTACGGCCTGGATGCCAACGTGATCACTGTGCCTTACGGCCACGTGGTGAAACCGGAGCAGGTGGAACGCGCGCTGCAAGCGGAGCCAGCCACCAAGGGCGTGTTCGTGCAGGCGTCGGAGACCTCCACTGGCGCGGTGCACGACGTGGAAGCCATAGGGCGCGCCATCGCCAAAACGAGCGCCATCTTCGTCGTCGATGCCATCACCGGCCTGGGCACCATGCCGCTGGATATCGATGGCTGGGGCCTCGATGTCGTGATCGGCGGTTCGCAGAAGGCGTTCATGGTGCCTCCGGGCCTGGCATTCATGTCGGTCAGCCCGAAGGCGTGGAAGCTCGGTGACACCTCCAACCTGCCGCACTTCTACTTTAATCTGAAGAAGGAAAAGAAGAGCGGCGATGCTGGCGAATCCAGTTGGACGCCGGCCACCGCCATGATCCTGGCGCTCGGCGAAGCCTTGCTGTACATCAAGCGGATCGGCATGGCGGACCTCATCAAGAACGCGCAAATGCTGGCGCAGGCCACGCGCGCCGCCGCCGCCAAGCTGGGCCTGGAGATCTTCTCGACCGCGTCGCCGGGCTCCTCGGTGACTGCCATCAAGGCGCCGGCGGGCATGGATTCGGGCGTGATTGTTAAGGAATTCCGCGACCGTTTCGGCTCCATCATCGCCAACGGGCAGGGTTCGATGAAGGGACAGATTTTCCGTATCGCGCACCTGGGCTACTTCGATTTCGCCGATCTGTTCGCCATGATCGCCTGTCTGGAGATCATACTCAACGCCAACGGACACCCGGTGCAATATGGAACCGGCGTGGCCGCGGCGCAGGAACTTTACGCGCAAGCCGCCGTCAAATCGCTGAAATAAGGGAGCGGGGCGATTCCCCTCTTCAATCGACATCCTATGAACATACTCATCGCCGAGCCCCTCGCGCCGGCCGGGATCGAGCTGTTTCAATCCCAGCCAGGCTGGAACGTCATCGTTTCCAATCCCAAGGAATATGCGCAGCACCTCAAGGACGCCGATGCGCTGCTGGTGCGTTCTGCCGTGCAGGTCAACCAGTCCGTGCTGGAGAAGGCGCCCAAATTGCGCGTCATCGGGCGCGCGGGTGTCGGCGTGGACAACGTCGATCTCGACGCCGCCACCCAAGCCGGCGTGCTGGTGATGAATACGCCCGGCGGCAACGCTATCTCTGTGGCCGAGCACACGCTTGCCATGATGCTCACCATGGCGCGCCACATTCCCCAGGCCAACGCGTCCACCCGCGCCGGCAAGTGGGAAAAGAAAAAGTTCATGGGCAATGAGCTGCGCGGCAAGACGCTCGGCATCGTCGGCCTGGGCAGCATTGGGCGCGAAGTTGTGAAACGCGCCCGCGCTTTTGAGATGCGGATTGTCGCGCACGATCCCTACGTGACCTCCACCATCGCGCACGATCTTGGCGTGGAACTGCTCGACTTGCCAAAGCTTTACGCCGCCTCCGATTACCTTACGCTGCACGTGGCGGCCACGCCCGAGACGCAGGGGATGCTCTGCCGCGAGGCCTTCGCGCAGATGAAGGATGGCGTGCGCATCGTCAACTGCGCGCGCGGCGAACTGGTGGACGAGGCCGCGCTGGTCGAGGCGCTCGCCAGCGGCAAAGTAGCGGACGCCTCGCTGGATGTCTACAGCGTCGAACCGCCGCCGGCGGGCTTCCCGTTGTTCGCGGCGGATGGCGTGCTGGCCACCCCGCACATCGGTGGCTCCACCGAAGAGGCGCAGGAAATCGTCGGCGTGCGCATCGCCGAGCAGGTGGTGGAATACCTCACCCATGGCATCGCCATCAACGCCGTCAATATGCCCGCGCTCTCGCCCGACCAATATCGCGTACTGGGCCCCTACGCCACCCTGGCCGACCGCCTGGGGAACTTCGCCGCGCACATCGCCAGCGGAAATCCGCACACCGTTCGTCTGCACTATTTCGGCAAGATCGCCGACAACGCCACCAGCCTGCTGCGCAATGCGGGCCTGGCGGGCGTCCTTGGCCGCTCCACTTCGCACCGCGCCAACCTGATCAATGCCATGCAGATCGCCGACCAGCGCGGCTGGGAAGTGGTGGAGCGCCACGACAAGCGCAGCGTGCATACCGATTCCATCCGCATCGACGTGGAGACCGATAGCGGGGTGACTAGCGTGGAAGGCGCGGTGGTGCTCGGCAAACCAAGGCTCTTGCAGGTGGACGGCATCTACTGTGAAGCCGCGCTCACCGGCTTCCTGATCGTCATGAAGAATCAGGACGTGCCCGGCGTCATCGGGCACGTGGGTACAGTGCTCGGCAAAAACAGCATCAACATCGCGAATTTCTCGCTGGGCCGCCGCGAAGGCACCTCGGAGGCCGTAGCGATAGTGTCCACCGACGGCCTGGTGCCAGAGAGCGTGCTGGCCCAGTTGAAAGAAAACCCCGCCGTTAAGTTCGCCCGCAGCGTGGAGTTCCGAGCGTAGCTGGACGCTGAGGCGTTAGGCGACTCCGCTGAGTGCTCGGTCTATGGCCTGGGAGAGCTTGCGATAGGGCTCAGCGCTGCGATGCGAGATTGCCCGATACCACTGGGCTCCTGACCACAGATTCCGTGCCGTCAGATGGTCCTTGTTGCGGCGGTATCGGCAAAGCCCAGGCGAGTCGATTGGCTGAGATGCTCCACGTACCGGTAGATCTGTTCCTGTAAACCTGTCAAGCCCCGACCCGGTCCGGACTGGTGGACGAGGCCGCGCTGGCCGAAGCTCTCGCCAGCGGCAAAGTGGCCGACGCCTCACTGGATGTCTACCGCGTCGAACCGTCGCCGCCGGGCTTTTCGTTGTTCGCGGCGGATGGCGTGCTGGCCACCCCGCACATCGGCGGCTCCACCGAAGAGGCGCGGAGATGGTCGGCGCGCGCATCGCCACCCACGCCGTCAATATGCCCGCGCCCTCGCCCGGCCAATATCGCGCGCTGGGCCCCTACGCCACCCTGGCCGGCCGCCTGGGCAACTTCATCGCGCACATCGCCAGCGGCAATCCGCACACCGTTTTCTGGTTGGGAAGAAGAAAGAAAACTAAGGACCACGCAACAATAACTTTCCAGGCCCCGACGTGGCGCAGACTGAGAGTCTGACTGAGAGTCCGCGCCACATAGGCGACGCAGCCGATGTGAAGTTATTATTGCGTGGTTCATAAGTCGAAGGTATTCGCCGCACTGAGTCGCCAGAGTGGCGCTCGCCTGTGTAGGGAAGCGGCCTTTCAGTGTATGACCGAATCTCCGAAAGCGAGTACTAGTACCTGACGTCGTGACTTAAAGCGACAAAAGCAGTATAAACAGATCTTGTTAGTTAGTTGTCGCCATATCATCGCGAGCAGTAGATGCATAAAACGGAAATAAACTCCCGGCTCAGGGCTCACTCCCACTGGCAATGGCATCTCAAAGGACCTGTCAGCACATTCAATTCAGGCCTGCGCAGCCAGTTGGAGCATACTCCACAAGAATTCGATTGGCGACTTGTTATAGCTGCAACCGGCGTGTGCCTCGCTGCCCTCTTGGTTCTAGTGCACCTCATCGATCGTCACGCAGTAGGATCTCAGGCCGTTCCCGGCCTGCTTCCATGGGTTCGTTACACTGTAGCCTTTTCGCTATGCGCGACGCTGCTTCCACTGGCTGGTGCGGCGGATAGAATCACTGAGCGAGTTCCCGTTGCGGCACTATTCGCCTGCCTCGGCATCGCATTTGCCTTCGCATTTCTCCAGGCGGGAGCAGCAGGCATCATTGAAACCATCCATGCTGTTAGGATCGCGCTCACATCCCGGGAAGCTTTCGGCCTCGCGCCGGCAGCGTTGGTTAGTGCGATCGTCGTTCGGGAATTGACCGGTGGATTCCTTGGGCCTCTCGGAGGCTTGCAGACTGTTGCGGCGTTCTTGTTCCTTCCTGGTCCCCTGTTCCCCGTGTTTTGTCTAGTTTCCCCTGGGAACGAGCGGCTCATTGCCAGTGTGTTGCTGCCGGTCGCATTGGGTTGTAGCCTCGGCCTCCTGTTGGTCAATCGCGCCAAAAAGCATTTGTTTCGATCTCCGGTCAAGATAGCTGCCCTCTTTGGCACCGTGCTTGTCTTCTACAGCCCCGTTATAAGGGGAATCGCAAGTGCCGGTGAATGTGCTGTTGTGTCCTTAGCAGGATTGGTAGGCTACGTGTTTGTCTGCCGCCAGATGAGCCGTAATACGGTACTCGCTGTCACAACCGATTTCCGGCGTCTCAGGCTGTTTGTACTTGCCTTAGTCGCTGGTATCGCGGTACATCATGCAGTGGGTCTGCTCTGGCTGGTAGACGGGGGATCTTCGCCGATTCTGGTGCTGATACTTGGAGTTGTAGCGACGTTTGCTTTTGTCATTCTCTCGCGTCGCGCAAAACATTGCATGGTCGCGGCCTACGCGCTCGCGGCTCCGTTCGTCGCCGCGCCTTTACTCAACTCCGTTCTTGAGGCCGCGGCGCATGTCCCCCATTGGAGCGCTTGGAACGGTTCCTTGGATGCTCCGCGGAGGCTTGCGCGCCTTGCCGAACTCCCAATCAATCGTTGGATCGAACTGGATAGTTTAGGCTCGTTCACACCACGCCACAGGGCACATAGCGGCGCCGATTTCGATTCAAAACGTGGACAGCTCGTCATGCTCGGTTCCGACACCCACGGTTGGGACTGGGAAACGGCCGTATTCCGATTCGATTTACAGAATCAAGAGTGGCGGCGGAGTGGCGCGGCAGAACCGGCATATACCTACCGAACCGACCGCCTCCATCGGCGCGTGGCGGGTTCCTCCACCCTGGGACCGTGGGCAATGCATGCCTACGATCAACTCGTGATAGACCCAAAGCTAGATGCGCTCTGGCTTGTGTCGGCGCCGCTACACAATAATGTGCCTACAGTGGGGGCAGTGCGCGATGCGGTTTGGACGTTTGATCTCTCGCACGCGGGGTGGCACATGCAACCCGATAACGGAAGCCCTCCAGTGTTCTTCTCCGCGGTTGCGGTCTATGACGGATCGCGTGATACTCTCCTGATTTCTGGTGCACTTGAAACGGCGGTCGCAGGTGTCGATATTGGTGAGGAAGGCAACTTGAAACCTGGCCGCGCCTGGGAATTAGGACCAAGCCGTGAACACTGGCAGCCGGTAGGAGGAGTCAGCCCACACGGTCGGAACGTGACCGCCATTTTCGACGAATCTTTTGGCGCGCTTTTGGTTTTTGAACGGAAGCATCAATTCCTGGTTTACCGCTATGTGCCCGCGCCGTTGCCTGGTGGGAACGGCGTGTGGTCGACGAGGGCACTTCCCGATGGCAATTGCGCTCACCGCGTGGAATATCCAGCAGTCCCTTCCGTGTTTGTGGGGCATCTGGGTAAGACGCTACTTCTTCCCGAAGGCCCCGATGGCCGAAGAAGAACGTGTTTATACGACGCCAACATGAATTCGGTAGCGGATCTTGGCATCACTCCCCCGCCCGGGATTTCGATGAACTTCACGCTGGTGTACGACCGGGTACGAAGCGTCGTCCTCCTTGTTACTGGCGAACCCTATACCGGACGGGCCGCGCAAGTCTGGGTGCTGCGCCTTGCCTCGACCCACCGAACGCCAAGCCTGGAGACCGCGAGCACAAATTAGGAGCAAATGGTGCGGATCTTGCGCCACGAGCACCTCGCCAACCTCTCCCTGACGCCACGGAGGCACCTCGGAGGCCGTAACGCTGGTGTCCACCGACGGCCTGG
>JANYAH010000118.1 GCA_025361425.1 Candidatus Solibacter sp.
GCCCACCCACGCCAAAGGAGTAAGCTTCGAACATGCCCGCCCTTGACTCCCTGGAGACGCCAGCGCCGCCGTTGACCGCGCTCTCCGAAGACGAACGCCTCTTCCAGACCACCGTGCGCAAATTCGCCCGCGAACAGGTCCGCCCCTACGTGCGCGAAATGGACGAAGCCGGCGTCTTCCGCAAAGATATCATCCAACAGTTTTTCGACATGGGCCTCATGGGGATCGAAGTCCCCGAGGAATACGGCGGCCAGGGCGGCACCTTCTTCCAGGCCATCCTCGCCGTGGAAGAACTCTCCGCCGTGGACCCCTCGGCCGGCGTGATCGTCGACGTGCAGAACACTATCTGCAATAACGCCTTGCTACGCTGGGCCTCGCCTGAACAGAAGTCCAAATACCTGCCTCGCCTGGCTCAAAACACCGTCGCCTCCTACGCGCTCTCCGAAGCCGGGTCTGGCTCCGACGCCTTTGCCATGGCCACGCGCGCCGAAGACCACGGCGACCATTTCCTGCTCAACGGCCGCAAGCTGTGGATCACCAACGCCGCCGAGGCCGGCTTCTTCCTGCTCTTCGCCAACGCCAACCCGGAGGCCGGCTACAAAGGCGTCACCGCGTTCCTGGTAGAGCGCGAATTTCCCGGCTTCCAGGTGGGCAAGAAAGAAGACAAGCTCGGTCTGCGCGCCTCATCCACCTGCGAACTCATCATGGACAACTGCCGCGTCCCCCGCGAAAACGTCATGGGCGAAATCGGCAAGGGCTACAAGATCGCCATCGAAACCCTGAACGAGGGCCGCATCGCCATCGGCGCGCAGATGATCGGGCTGGCCCGCGGCGCGCTCGATCACGCCATCGCCTACGCCCGCGAACGCAAGCAGTTCGGCAAGCCCATCGGCGAATTTCAAGGCGTCCAGTTCGACCTCGCGAAGATGGCCATCCAGGTCGAAGCCGCCCGCCTCCTGGTCTACAACGCAGCCCGCCTGCGCGACGCCGGACTCCCCTTCCTCACGGAGGCGGCCATGGCGAAGTATTATAGTTCTGAGATCGCGGAACAGGTGGCGTCTAAAGCCATTGAGGTCCATGGCGGGGTCGGCGTCACTCGGGATTACCCCGTCGAAAAGCTCTATCGCGACGCCAAAATCGGGCGCATCTACGAAGGAACCAGTAATATGCAGCTCATGACCATCGCGAAGAAACTGTTGGGCAAGTGAGTCCGTCTCTCCACTTGGGGGAAATATGCGCGTAATCGTTCTCTCCGCCGCTTTCGTGGCTTTGTGCCTGCCCACCTGGGCGGCCGACGACGTCAATCCGGCCGAAATCATACGGAAATTTGCCGCCAAGGAACTCGAATTCCAGCAGGCGCGCAACAACTATACCTATCGCCAGAGCGTGAAGCTGGAGGAAGTCAACGGCGGCGGAAAGTGGGAAGAGGTGGACGACATTTTCTTCACCTCAGAGGGCAAACGCAGCGAAAAGGTGGTCTACGCCCCCGTCATCTCGCTCCAACACATCAGCCTGTCCCCCGAAGACGTGCAGGACCTGCGCAACGTGCAGCCCTTCGTGCTCACCACGCCCGAGATCCCCGACTACGACATCCAATACCTGGGAAAGGAAAAGATCGACGATATCGGGTGCTACACCTTTTCGGTCAAGCCCAAGAAGATGCTCACGGGGAAACGATACTTCGAAGGCCAGATCTGGGTGGACGATCAGGACCTGCAGATCGTCAAGACGGTCGGCAAAGCCGTTGGGCTTCTCAAGCGCAGCTCTGACCAGGCATTCCCCAAATTCGAAACCTACCGGGAACAGATCGATAAGAAGTACTGGTTCCCCACCTACACCCGCGCCAACGACACCCTGCACTTCAAGAGCGGCGAAAACGTCCCCATCCGCATGACCGTGAGGTATCAGGATTATAAGAAGTACGAAGGCCGCTCTACCATCAAGTTCGGCGACGTAGTCGAGGACGGCAAAACGGGTGCAACTCCGCCCACCGTGCCGCCCACCGCCCCCCCTGCCACCAAGAAAAAATAGTGGCCTGAGGAACCGCCTTGTGCCTGGTGGGGCAGGCGCTTCACAGCGCGCTGCGAAAGGGCCGCGGCTGGACAGTGGCCCAGAAGGCGCCCGGCAGCCAAGAATGGCCTGCCGCACCACACGGAACCGCTATACGGCTTCGGTCTTTTCGTGCAATTCGGCCGCTGCCACCAGGTAGTGGAGTTCGCGGCCGAGATTCGGACGAAGACCGTTCATCCGGACGAACCTCATCTGTTCCGGCGTCTCCGGGCTTTCCTGCAAGATCAGAAGGTCACCCACCGCGAAATTGCCGCGGGCGCGGGATGTCGATTGCTGGGCACTGAAGGACTGCGTCACACGGCGTTTTTTCATAGGTATCTCCTCCACTCACATCTCAGCGAGAGCCGCACGGCGGCCCTCAAGTCCAGGGCGCGGGCGCCGAATAGACCGAAGGACGCCGCGGAACTTTGGGTAGTTTTGCACCGGGGGCGGGCCGGCTCGCCAGGTAGTCCCGCATGTGTTGTTCGGTGAGCTGGCAGGAGGCCAGTTCTTCCCATTTACGGCCTGCCTCTAATTCGGCGGCGATCACGCGCATGCACAACGATGGCCCTTCCTGAATGGCGATACGCAAGGTGTGGAACAACTCCAGGTTCGCCGCAACCTCGAAGCACTGGGTGGGTCCGCCGGGCGTGATGCGCTCAAAGCGGAAATGCCGCAGGTTTTCCAGGTGCCGGAAACCGACGTAGCGGAGTTGGGTGATCTCTTTGTAGCGATCGGCACCGGGGTGAACGGCGGCGGGGGGTTCGAGCGAGACGTTGATGGCTTTGCAGGGCGCTCGGCCGGCAGCTTCGAAGTGGACGAATTTCCCCTCGGCGAGCGCGGAGACATCGTAGGTCAACACTCCGGCGAGGTCGAAATCGAAACTGACCCCCTGTTCCGAGCGGATCGCGCCAGTGGTGGTCAGCTTGCTAAATCGGGTGATTGTTCCGAGCATCCCCTCTCCTCTTTTCCGCCGTGTGGCGGCGGGGCAGGCAACGGAGCCCATCCGCGGTTCGGGTATAGCCAGCACATCATGCGTGCAGCGATCGACCGGACTGGCGGGCAATCGGCCGGCGCGAGAGGTGATTTCAAGATTTCCAGACTCCGCACCGGGTCAGACCAAGCGGCCACAGCATGAAAGGCTCCGATCTTTGCAGTGTCTAAGAGGCGGGCCCGGATAGCCTGACTTAGTTCAGGCAGTCCGGAGAGGGAGGAAGATGTCTCGCTCTGTCTTTAAGGGTAGTTGAATTTGGCTGCGTTGGCAAGCATGGTTGTGTGGTCCGATCAATTTCTTAATGGTGGCCCATAAAGACAATCTATGAAGCCGCGGAGCAAAACCGTTGCGAGGGGCGGCGACAGTCATTGACAATTAGTATTCAACCCATGATGCCCAACGAACTGCAAAACTTTTTGACACTCTCCTACGGGGAGCTGGAAGATCTGAATCTGGCTGCCAAGGCGCAGCGGCAGGGCCGCGTGCCCATGCACCAGATTCAAGAGGAGCGCCTGAAGTACCTCA
>JANYAH010000146.1 GCA_025361425.1 Candidatus Solibacter sp.
TGCCAAGAGCGCACTGCTCTGCAACGTCGCGCCCAGCCCCGGCCTGCTCACGCCGTCCGCTGCATACACCTTCTCCTGGACCGGCTACCTCGGCGCTGGGAACGAAGGCAACCGGATCAAGCGGTACCGCTGGGAGATCATCGCCAGCGACATCGTCGAGATCGAGATGGCATTCGACTCCAAGCTCATCGCTTCGGAACTCGGGTACTTCTTCACCACCGCGATTTCGTAGGCGAGAGGAGACTCTATGGCTTATCGCTCATTGCCGAAGTTCGACCCCTCGGCCCGATTCCTTGTCACCGCGCGCCTGCCCGTGCTCAATGGCGTTGCCATGAAGCCGGGTGACGCTCTGCCGCCTCCCCCAGGCGAGCCGGGCCCGGCGCGCGTGTATGTGCGGCTGCTGCGGCAGTTGTACGAACTGCGGAAGATCACCATGGTCGAACCTTCCGCGCACACCCAAAAACACCGGAAGGAGAAACCCACCCATGGGCGCGCAAAAGGTTAAAGGCAAGTTCGCTGCTCCGTTGCTGTCGCAGGGCACCAGCGACCTGCGGTACGCCGACGTCCTGCTTTCGAACGCGGACATCAAGGCCCTTCGTGCCACGCCGAAAACGCTGGTCCCGGCGCCTGGCGCGAACAAGATGCTGGAGTTCCTGTCGGCGGTCGTGATGCTGAAGGCCGGGACGAACGTGCTGGCCGAGGCGACGGCGAACCTGGCGGTCAGATACAAGGACGGGACCAGCGTTCAGGTCTCGCAAACCATCGAGACGACCGGCTTCATCGACCAGGCCGCGGACCAAATCACGTACGGGCTGGCGAAGCTCGATCCGATCACCGCCCGAACCGTGGCCGAGAACCAACCGCTGGTGCTGCACAATCTGGGCGCGGGCGAGTTCACCGGCAATGCCGCAAACGATGCGCTGCTGAAGGTCAAGGTCGCCTACCGCGTCCACACCTTTTAGGGAGTGTGGCAATGGCAACTCCCTTCGCCGCGCTCAATCAGTCCTGCCTCAAGATGTTTGGCTCGCCGGTCACATACCAGCGGGCCGCTGGCGGCGCTCCGTTTCCGATCACCGGCATCCTGCAAAAGGACACCGATGAGGAGCGTCACCAGGACGGGGTATTCGTGCGCCTGTTCGTGAACCTGGCCGACTTCGGCGCGCGGCCGGAGAAGGGCGATTTGGCGACCGTCAACGGAACTACCTACACCGTGTTCGAGGTGGCCATCGACCCGGCTGGCGGGGCGTCGATCTCGATGAAGAAACACGGGTGAGGCGCACATGCCTTCGATTCGTATCTATCAGAAGAAGCAGATCCGGCTGGACCGGCTGAACTTCCGGCAGGCCCAGATGTTCAAGATCGGCAACGTCGGCGTGGCGGCGGTCAAGAACCGCCTGGCGGCGGCGGAAGGCCCGACCGATGGCTCCGCGAAGCCGCTCACCAAGCGTTACGCCATCTGGAAAACCAAGCTGGGGAAAGGCAACCGCCGGAACCTGATGCTCTCTGGCGACATGCAGCGGAACTTCCAGGTCCGGACGGTCAGCGAGAACAAAGCGAAGGCCAGCAACTCCACGCGCAAGGACAGGATCAAGGCGTGGATCACAAACAAGATCGAGCCGTGGATCGTGTTCTCTCCGAGGAACAGGACCGCCGTGCTTGACGCCACGAATCGAATCCTGATCGAGAACAAATCGCGCCTCTTGTTGGAGAAGTCCCTTGGCGGCAAGCAACTATGATCGACCCCTCTGAAATCGTCAACAACCTGGTCGGGATGCTGCGGGATATTCCGGCGTTGGTGACCGAGGTGGGCGGCGACGCGGCGTGCATCTATGCGTACCACGACTCCTACCCGAAGAACATCAGCCTCACCCACGCTCTCCACCAGATGGCGTCGCCATCGATGATGGTCGTCTGGCAGGGCACGCAACCGGGCGCGTTCGGCGGCGTGGACGTGTGGAAGCACCAGATCACGTTGTTCCTGCGGGCCAAGGAGGAAACCACCGTTGGCACCGCCTACTACCGGCTGTTTCGTTTGATCGTCAAGGGCGTGCCGACGGCGGCGGGGATCGCCCTCGAAAACGCTACCGTTCACCCTTCCTGCAACGCCATGGACCTGCCCACGATTCAGCGGCAGACCGATGCCGAGGGCCTGGACTACTTCGAAGTTCCACTTTCATTCACGGAGATGGGAGACGACTGACATGGAAAAGGTCTGGATGATGGGGCCGTGGGGGCAGGGCGAACCCATGGAGGTCGATGCAACGCCCGAAGTCCTCACAAAATACATGGTTGCTGGCTATAGCCAGTGCGAGCCGCCGGAGAACACTCAGGAGGTAACAACGCATGTCGACGACTAGACTGCAAGAAGTTCAAATCTGCTTCGGCTTCGGCAAGCAGACCGACATCGCGACCGCCAATCTGGTCGCGGCGATGTGGCGCCTGAAGAAGCTCAACGCCCAACTCGCCAACCCGAAACT
>JANYAH010000157.1 GCA_025361425.1 Candidatus Solibacter sp.
GCCGGCCCAGGTCGGCCCCGTAAGGAACAGGCCATGGAACAGACGATTGACCCGATGAAAATGGAACTGATGCGCCTCGAAGCCCAGCGGCTCCCGCGCGGTATGGAGCAGGAGAGGGCCAGCAACTTGAACCGGATTCAGACCCTGCAACGCCTGATCGCCCAGAAGACGGCCACGACGCGCACGGTGGTGGTCACCGACACAACGCCCAGGATGCCCGGCCCGATACAGGCGCACATCCGGCCCCAGACGCAGAACTGGGTGGAGATGGGCCCGGCGAAGTACAAGGCCCACCACGCCACAGATGCGCCCGTCGCGGCGAACCTCGTCAGGGAGAGTAGGGGCGGCGTTCGACCCCCGCGGTACGGCCGCGCCCGGTAACATCACCTTCATCTCCTGCCACTTCGTGTCGAGGGAGAAGTGTGGCCCGAGGTGTGGTGCCTCGATTTCATCGTCAAGTGCGTATTCCGGGGCAATCCGAACACGATTCCGGGCTGAAGGCGAACACCATTCCGGGCGGAAGCCGAACAGGAGTCCGGGATGATTCCGAACAGCGTTCCGGGGTGAAGCCGAACACGAATTCCGGGCTGAAGCCGAACACTTTTTAGCCAACCCCGGAATGCTGTTCGGCTTGCCCCGGAATGTTTTCCACAAGTAGAGACGGTGGACATCCACGCCGGGTAAGAGACCCTGCCCTTGTAGGGAGAATCTTTTGCCCGCAAGGAGAAAGTCCACGCGTAAGATCAAAGAAGTTCTACGACTAAGAAACGATCTGAAGCTCGAACAGCGGCAGATCGCACGGAGTTGTTCGCTCTCCGTCAGTACGGTACATGAGTATTTGAAACGGGCCGCGGCCGCCAATATCGGTTGGCCGCTGCCTGATGGTTGGGATGACGCCCGTTTGGCGGCAGCGCTGTTTCCACCTCCGGATGTGCCCGCACGCCCAACAACCCGGAAGTCCCCTCCGGACTTCGGCGCTATCCACGAGCAACTGCAGCGTCACCGCCACGTGACCTTGCAGTTGGTCTGGGAAGAGTATCGCGACGCCAACCAGGACGGCTATGGCTATAGCCGTTTCTGCGAACTCTACCAACGCTGGCGAAAGAAGCTCGACGTCGTGCTGCGCCAGGAACACAAGGCCGGTGAGAAGGCTTTCGTCGACTGGGCCGGCGCCACCATGCCGATCTATGACCGCGATACCGGCAACGTGTGGCAGGCGTCGTTGTTCATCGCCACGCTCGGCGCCAGTTCTTACACCTGGGCCGAGGTCACGCGCGATCAACAGATGGAGTCGTGGTTGCTGGCCCACATTCACGCCTTGGAGCATTGGGGCGGCGTGCCCCTTCTGGTGGTTCCCGACAACACCAGAACGGGCGTCAGCAAGGCCTGCCGCTACGATCCGGATGTCAATCCGACGTATCAGAACTTCGCCGCGCACTATGGCTTCGGCGTGCTGCCGGCGCGGCCATACAAACCGCGTGACAAGGCGGTCGTAGAGAACGCCGTGCAGGTGGCGCAGCGTTGGATCTTGGCGGCATTGAGGCACCGCAAGTTCTTCTCGCTGGGGGAAGCCAATCGGAGCATCGGCGAACTCCTCCATCGCCTCAACCACCGGCTCTTCCGCAAGCGGGATGGCAGCCGCGCGAGTGTCTTCGAAGCTCTCGACAAACCGGCGATGCAACCACTGCCCCAAGAGAGATTCGAGATCAGCGAATGGGCACGTGCGCGCGTGAACATCGACTATCACGTAACCTTCGACGGGAACTTCTACAGCGTGCCGTACAACCTGGTGCAACAGGTCGTGGAGATCCGCGCGACGGTGACGACCGTAGAGATCCTGCACCAGAGCGTGCGCGTGGCATCGCATGTGCGCAGTCGCGGCCGGGAAAAAGTCATCACCAACCGTGAGCACCGGCCCAAAAGCCACCAGGCGCATCTGGAGTGGCCGCCCTCACGGATGGTGCAGTGGGCCGAGACGATCGGCCCCCACACGGCTCAGTTATTCGAAAGGATCCTGGCGGACAAGCCGCATCCGGAGATGGGGTATCGCGGTTGTCTGGGGATCATTCGGCTGGCGAAGAAGTACTCGAATGCTCGCATGGAGGCTGCGGCGGCGCGTGCGCTGCTGACGGGCGCGTGCCGTTACCGCAGCATCGCATCGATTCTGAAGAACTCGCTCGACCGGCAACCGCTGCCGGCCACGCCGGATAAGCCCTCGACGACGCCTCCACGGCACGACAACATTCGTGGAGCGGAGTACTTCGAGTAAGCAGAAAGCCCCCAACAAACCAATCATTTACGTGACCTCAGGAGATTATTTAAATGTTACAAGAACCGATGATGGAGAAACTACTGGCCATGCGTCTGCACGGCATGGCCGACGCATTGAAGGCGCAGCAGCAGGACCCGGCCGCTGGCGAACTGAGCTTTCTCGACCGCCTGGCGATACTGGTCGATCACCAATGGAACTGGCGCCAGAATCAGGCCCTGGCACGACGTCTGCACTCCGCCAAACTTCGCGGCAACGCCTGCGTCGAGGATGTCGACTACCGCGCGGCGCGCGGCTTGGACAAAAGCGTGATTCGTGCCCTGGCGCAGGAGTCGGCGTGGGTCCGCAATCACGAGCACGTGTTCATTCTCGGCCCCACCGGTGTGGGCAAGAGCTTCCTTGCCTCTGCCCTGGCCCAGAAGGCCTGCCGCGACGGCTACTCCGCACTCTACACGGGCACCGCGGCGCTATTCCGCGATCTGGCCATCGCTCGTGCTGACGGGAGCCTACGACTGCTGCTGGCCAAGCTCAGTCGCATCGATGTGCTCGTGATCGACGACTGGGCGATGGCGCCGCTCACTGAAACCGAGCGGCGCGACTTCTGGGAGATCTGCGAAGACCGCTACCAGACCCGGTCGATGATCCTGACCTCGCAACTGCCCGTGGTCCGCTGGCACGAGCAGATCGGCGATCCCACCGTTGCTGACGGCATCCTCGACCGAGTAGTCCACAACGCCCACCGCATTGAGATGAAGGGCGACTCGATGCGCAAGAAGCGGGGAGGAGGTGCGTAGGGCCGGCGGCTAACGCCCGCCGGGTCTCTCCAGTGCCGAGCGGGGAACGGGACCGCTGTCCCTTTCCCCGCACCCCTTTCCCCTGCACTGTTGCCGCCTGCCTCCGCTTCGCTCCGGATCGGCGTCTCCTTGACCAAGCCGAACACTTCCCGCTCAATCAGAAAGCCAGCGTCGCTACGCTCCGAATCGTGTTCGGAATCGTCCCGGAATGCTGTTCGGCTTGCCTCCGGAATGATGTTCGCCTTGCCTCCGGAATGCTGTTCGGCTTCGCCGGAATCCGCAGTCAAGACCGCCACGTCTATCTCCGACGGCCCTGTGGTGATGGGGTTCCAGACTTACTGGAGCCAGCACAGGGGTCTCGTTGAGTTGAGTTCTCCGTCCAGGTGGAGCCGGAGGACTTCGCTCCCGGGGCCGAGCAGGTCTGCAACACGGTTTTAGACGAAGTCCGCCCGTGGGGCGACTCCATTGAGGACTTCGGCAACGAATCCTATGTCCGGTTCCGCTACTGGCGCCGGCATGGTACGTGGCTGCGCTCTGGCCTGCCGCCGTCCCTCAACCGAAGAGTCGCAGATCACCCGCCCGTGGAGTTCCTTAGAGGGGACTTGAGCGGCGCCTTCCAGCCAGGCTTCCGCTTCTGCTCGATCACAATCCCAATCCTACCTTGCCGGAACCACCTACTTACGGCAGGGTTCACCTGGAGGGGGTCAGAGGGCTGCGCTTGCAAGCTCTGGGACGGCCGGAATCACGGGGGTGGTTTCGGCAAGGCAGCGGCGCGCGGCGCCGACCGTGACGCCCAACTCCTTCGATACCTGGCTCCAGGAGAGGCCCGCTCCCCGGAGTTCCGACACCCGGTCCCTCTCGAAGACGACCTTGGGGCGGCCGAAGGCCTTGCCGCTCCTCGTGCCCACCTGACGGGCGCGCGCTACTCCCGCCGCGCTGCGCTCCAGGATCAGGCTACGCTCCAGTTCCGCGAAGGCAGCCATCACGTTCAGCATGAACTGCCCCATGGCGCTGTCCCCCTCGGTGCTGATGTTCTGGCTGGTAGCCAGGAAGGACACGCCCACCCTGGTCAACTCCTGGATGGTGGAAACGATATCCGCCACGCTGCGTCCCCACCGGTCCAGCCTAACCACGAGGACGATCTGGAACTTGCCCAGTCGCGCGTCCTGCATCAGCTTGTTGCGCGCCGGCCGCGAGGACTTGGCCCCGGAGACTCCTTCGTCGACGTACTCCTCGTGAATCTCCATGCCCCGGGCGGCGGCGATCCGGCGGAGTTCATCGCGCTGTACTTCGCAGAATTGATCAACGGTGCTGACTCTGGCGTACATGGCGCATTTCATACTCGGTGGTCCTCAACCAAAGGATGACAGGCCCATCCGTCGTCGCGCAAGGTACCTTCGCAAGAAACATGGCGAGTGGAAATCTGCGGACGATTCCACGAAGAGGCCTCAGTGGGGCGCGCTGAAGCAGCCTGCACAGGAGCCCTTCATGGAGCAGCAGGTAGCACAAGCACCACCGGCCTTGGTATTCTCGCCATTGGAGGCCCAACGCATGGCGCGGAGAGAATGGCAGAACCCCAGCGTGCTGGAACGCGACACGGCGCACGGGCGGGTGTGGTACATCCGGTTCCGCCGCAAGCATACTGCGTGGGTCGACGGAAAGCCCGTCATCAAGCGCGTGGAAGAGTGGAACGAGCTGGGACTCTGCTGCAAGATGTCGAAGCGCCAGGCGGAGCGGAAGAAGGATGAGATCCTCCGGGGAGTGAACAACGAGTGCTTCGCAATTAACTCCTCGATGCCGTGGGAGGACTTCGTACGCGTGTTCGACCAGAACCACGTTGCGTCTCTGGCCGTCCCGACGCAGAACAACTATCGGCAGCAGATGCGGTGCCACATCACGCCCGCCCTGACGGAGTACCGCCTTGGGCAGATCGGGCCCCTCGAAGTGCAGAGGATCTTCATCGGAAAGGAAGCGGATCTGGCTCGGCAGACCAGGACCACCATCCGCGGGGTATTGCGGGCAGCGTTCAGTTGCGCGAAGAAATGGAAGCTGGTCGAGACGGACCCCATGGAGGGTGTCGAGGTGGGCGGCGGGCCGCGCAAGGTGCGGGAGTGCAAGGTGCCAACCTTGGATGAAGTGCGAGATTTGATGGTGCTGTGCGAAGGGGACGTGCCCCTGCTGATCGAGTCGCTCTGCGCCACGGGGATGCGGATCTCCGAGGCTGCGGGACTGGAGGCTGATGACCTGGACTTCGCTGCTGGCTTGATCCATGTTCGTCGGCGCCGGTGCCGCGGCGATGTAGGAGACACCAAGACCTTCGCAGGAGCCCGCGACCTCCCGATGGGCAACGTTGGTGACGCGCTGGCCGCACACGTGGCCGGCAAGGGTCCGCACGATACCGTATTCCTGTATAACGGCTTGCCCATCGTGGACAACGCGCTGCTGGACAACTACGTGACACCGCGGATGGTGAAGTTGGGCATCAAGTTCCCCGGGTTCGGGTGGCACACGTTCCGCCGCCTGCACCTGAGCCTGATGTCCCAGCAAGGGCTCACGCTGTTCGATCTGCGCCACCAGGCGGGGCACAGTTCGATCAAGACCACGCAGAAGTACATCGCCGACGATATCGGCCGCCGGGCCGGTGCGGCGCGTGGCCTGAGCATCGTATCCCGCAAAGATTGTGCGGGAATTGATAGGGAAAAAGCACTAAGTGCATAATAATCAACATTCAGACATTCTGGCCCGTATTGTCGCCAAAAAGCGCGAAGAGCTAGCCCACACGGTCCAGCCGGTTGCAGCCTGGCAACGTGAGGCCGAATTGCGCCTCGCCACGCGCCGCGATTTCCGCGCGGCCCTCGCGGCCCGCACGCCCGCCATCATTGCGGAGATCAAGAAGGCGTCGCCCAGCAAGGGTGTCCTCTCCCTTGATTTCGACCCGTCCCGCATCGCGCGCGCCTATGAATCGGGCGGAGCGGCCGCCCTCAGCGTGCTCACCGACGAGACGTTTTTCCAGGGCAGCCTCGCCGATCTCCAAGCCGCCCGCGCCGCCGTATCCCTGCCCGTCCTGCGCAAGGATTTTACTGTCCACCCTTCGCAGATCCTGGAGGCTGCGGCACACGGCGCAGATGCAATCCTGCTGATCGCCGCCATCCTCACCGCCCGCCAGATTCGCGATTTCCGCGAGACCGCGGCGCGCTATCGCCTGAGCGTTCTCGTCGAAGTCCACAACCGCCGCGAATTGGATACCGCCATTGAGGCCGGCGCGGACCTGATCGGCGTCAACAACCGCAATCTCTCCACCTTTGAAGTCACCCTGGATACCTCGCTCGCTCTTGCCGAACATATGCCTGCGGGCGCCCTGCTGGTCAGCGAAAGCGGCATCCACGATGCGGCCGATATCGTCCGCCTGCGTGCGGCCGGCTACCACGCCTTCCTGGTGGGCGAACACTTGATGAAATCCGGCGACCCCTCTCTCGCTCTGCGAAACCTGGTGGCCACATGACCCACAAGGTCATCCTCAAGGTTTGCGGTATCACCAACCAGCCCGACGCCGACGCCGCGATTGCCGCCGGCGCCAACGCCATCGGCTTCAACTTTTACCCTGGGAGCCCGCGCTACATCACTCCCGAATTGGCCGCCCGCATCGCCACGCCCGGCGCAGTCCGCGTGGGCGTCTTCGTCAACGAACCCGCGCCGCGCATCGCGGATATCGCGCGCATCGCGGCGCTTGAGGTGGCGCAACTGCACGGCGACGAAACACCCGCCCGGTATCCCGCCGCCATCGCCGTCTGGAAAGCCGCGCGCGTCTCCCCGGATTTCGATTTTTCGCAATTGGACGGCTGCCCCGCCGAAGCCCTCCTGCTGGATGGCCCCGCTGCCGAACTCTACGGCGGTGCCGGCCACACCTTCGATTGGACTCTGGCCCGCGACGCCCGCCATCGCATCATCGTGGCCGGCGGTCTGGATGCCTCCAACGTGGCGCGCGCCATCTCTCTCGCCCAACCCTGGGGCGTCGATTCCTGCTCGCGCATCGAGTCCTCGCCGGGGAAAAAGGACCATATCAAAATGATCGACTTTCTGCACGCGGCCAAGGCGGCGCTCGGCGCATGACTTCGCAACCCGATGCCGGCGGACACTTCGGACCCTACGGTGGGCGCTACGTCCCCGAAGTCCTCATGGCGCCCATTGAAGAACTCGAAGCCGCGTATCTGGCGGCGCGCCAGGACCCGGCGTTTCAAAGCGAGCTTGCCGATCTGCTGCGCAACTACGCCGGCCGCCCCACGCCGCTCTATTTCGCCAGGCACCTCACTGAGGCCCTGGGCGGCGCGCGCATCTGGCTCAAACGCGAAGACCTGCTGCACACCGGTGCGCACAAGATCAATAACTGCCTGGGACAGGCGCTGCTCGCCCGCCGCATGGGCAAGCGGCGCATCATCGCGGAAACCGGCGCCGGACAACACGGCGTGGCCACCGCCACCGTGTGCGCCCTGCTCGGCTTCGAATGCGTGGTCTACATGGGCGAAGTGGACATGCGGCGCCAACGCCTCAACGTGTTCCGCATGCGCATGCTCGGCGCCAAAGTGCAGGGCGTCTCTGGCGGCAGCGCCACCCTCAAGGACGCCATCAGCGAGGCCATGCGCGATTGGGTCACCAATGTCGGCGAGACCTATTACTTGCTCGGCAGCGCCCTGGGCTCCCACCCTTACCCCATGATGGTGCGCGATTTTCACAAGATCATCGGCGAGGAAGCCCGCCGCCAGATCCTCGACGCTGAAGGACGCCTGCCCGATACCCTCATCGCCTGCGTCGGCGGCGGCAGCAATGCCATCGGCCTGTTCCACGCCTTCATTCCCGATTCCGCCGTGGAACTTGTCGGCGTCGAAGCCGGCGGCCGGGGCAACGCGCTCGGCGAGCACGCGGCGCGCTTTCGCGGCGGCGCCCCCGGCGTCCTGCAAGGCGCCTACAGCTACCTGCTGCAGGACGAGCACGGGCAGATCGCCCTTACCCACTCCGTTTCCGCCGGCCTGGATTATGCCATGATCGGGCCCGAGCATGCGTGGCTGCGCGACCGCAACCGCGCTCAATACGTCGCCGCCAGCGACACCGAGGCGCTCGACGCCGCCCGCCGCCTCTCGCGCATCGAGGGCATTCTGCCGGCGCTCGAAAGCGCGCACGCCGTCGCCGAAGCCATCAAACGCGCGCCCGCCGCCAAGGGTAAAATCTTCATCGTGAATCTCTCCGGCCGGGGCGACAAGGATATCGATATCTACCGCGAGAAGTTCCCGGAGCTCGACCAGCAATGACATGTCCAGCAATGACGCGCATCGGCCGCCTCTTCCTCTCGCTGAAGCGCGAGAGCCAAAAAGGCCTGATCGCCTTTCTCACCGCCGGCGACCCCACTCCGCTACGCACCCCCGCGCTGGTTGCAGCCATGGTGCGCGGCGGCGCCGATCTGATTGAACTCGGCGTGCCCTTCAGCGATCCCGTTGCCGATGGGCCCGTGATCCAGCGCTCTGGCGAACGCGCGCTCAAGGCGGGCACCACCATGGCAACCGTGCTCGGGATCGCACGGCAAATTCGCGCCACCTCCGACGTTCCCCTGTTGCTGTTTACCTATCTAAACCCGGTATTGCGCTATGGCTTGGAACGTCTCGCTACCGACGCGGCAGCGGCCGGTATCGATGGCTGCCTGCTCACCGACGCCAGTGTGGAAGAGGCGGAAACCTACGTGGAGGCCATGCATCGCCATGGCTTGGATACCGTCTTTCTCGCCGCGCCCACCAGCACCCCACAGCGCATCAAGCTTGTGGCGCAATACTCCACGGGCTTCGTCTATCTGGTTTCGCGCACCGGTGTTACCGGCGTGCAAGATTCGCTCTCGGCATCCGTCGCCCCGCTGGTTCAGGCGGTCCGCGCTGCCACCCTGCTCCCGCTCGCCGTCGGCTTCGGCATCTCCACACCCGCCCACGTGGCGGAACTCGGCCGCCAGGTGGAGGCCGTCGTCGTGGGTAGCGCCTTCGTGCGCCTCATCGAGCGGAACGCGGACAATCCCGCCCTGGAGACGCAGCTCGAAGCCTTCACCCGCGAACTCAAGAGCGGTTTCGGAGCCAGCGCATGACCCCGGAAGAAACCCAGGAACAGGCACGCGCCAAGCTCGAGGAATACCGCATCCTGATCGACAGTGTGGACCGCCGCATCGTCGCCCTCCTCAACGAACGCACCCTGGTGGTGGAGAACATCGGCCGCGTGAAACGCGAGGCGCAACTCCCCGTCTACGAACCCAAACGCGAAGATCAGGTGTTTGCCAATATCACCACCGCCAACCACGGCCCGCTTACTACCCAGGCCCTGCGCGGCATCTTCGAACGCATCATCGATGAAATGCGCTCTATCCAGCGTCAACGTATGATCCGGACGCTTCCAGAGGAACCCAAATGCTAGTTGTCATGCAACAAGGCGCCACCGAAGAGCAGACCGAGCACGTGATCGATCGCTTGGTGGATCTCGGCTTCGACGTGCACCGCTCCACCGGCTTGATCCACACCGTGCTCGGCGGCGTCGGCGGCAAATATGATTTCGATCTCGCCGTCTTTGAAGTCATGGAGGGCGTCAAGGAAGCCCACCGCATCGTCTCGCCCTACAAGCTCGCCAGCCGCGGCTTTCGGCCCGGCGGCACCATCGTGCAGGTGGGCCCGCTCGCCATCGGCGGCGATGCCGTGGTCGTGATGGCCGGCCCCTGCAGCGTGGAGAACCCAGACCAGGTTGAGCAGTGTGCCGAACTGGCGGCCCGCACCGGCGCCCGGGTGATCCGCGGCGGAGCCTTCAAACCGCGCAGTTCGCCTTATGAGTTTCAAGGCCTCGGTGCCGAGGGTCTTCAAATGCTCCGCTCCGCCGCCGACCGGCACGGCCTGCTGGTGGTCAGCGAAGTCATGGACCAGACCCAGATTCCCCTGCTGGCGGAGTATGTGGACATCTTGCAGGTCGGTGCGCGCAATATGCAGAACTTCAACCTGCTCCGCGAACTCGGCAAGCAGTCCAAACCCGTGCTGCTCAAACGCGGCATCGCGGCCAGCATTGAGGAACTCCTGCTCTCCGCCGAGTACATCCTGGCCGGCGGCAATTACAATGTCATTCTCTGCGAGCGCGGCATCCGCACCTTCGAGACCTATACGCGCAACACCCTGGATCTCTCCGCCATCCCGGTAGTGAAAAAGCTCTCCCATCTGCCGATTATTGCGGACCCATCCCACGGCACGGGACGCCGCGACATTGTCGCTCCCATGGCGCGCGCCGCCGTGGCCGCGGGCGCCGATGGCCTGATGATCGAAGTCCATCCCGACCCCGATCGCGCCCTCTCTGACGGCGCCCACTCCATGCGCCCCGAGCAGTTCGAAGAATTGATGCACCAACTGCAAGCCATCGCCCTCGCCGTGGGAAGGACAATATAGTAGAACATGCCTCCTGGCCTGTCATCCTGGTGAATAGGAAAACGGTGTCGTACGTGGGGCAGGCGCTTCCGCCTGCCAACCGTTAATTGTGAGTAGGACCATTTAATATGCAAAACGTTGTCATCGTGGGCACCGGCCTCATCGGATCGTCTTTCGGACTGGCCCTGCGCCAGGCGGGCTTCATCGGCGCCATCACGGGTGTCAGTTCACCGCCTGCCATTGCGGACGCGCTCGCCAGAGGCGCCATTGATCGCGGCGCTTCCCTCGAAGCCGCCATCCCGGATGCCGACCTCGTCTTCCTCTCGCAGACCATCGGGCGCATTCTCGATACCCTCCGCCATCTGGACCCCCTGCTCCGCCCCGGCACCCTAATCACCGATGCCGGCAGCACTAAGTGTGCCATCGTCGATCTGGCGCGCCAGACCCTGACGCGCGCCCAATTCCTCGGTGGGCATCCCATGGCGGGCAAGGAGACGCGCGGTGCTGCCGCGGCAGATCCCAACCTCTTCCGCGGACGCACCTGGATCCTCACGCCGGACGAGGACGCCGAACTCCACACCTCTTGCGCGCTCCAATTCCGCATGTGGCTGCACCGCATCGGCGCCCGTGTGCTCACGCTCGATGCCGATGAGCACGATCGCGTCGTGTCCTTGACTTCGCACCTCGCGCAACTCGCCTCCACGGCCCTGGCGGCCACCGTTTCCGATAAGCTCGGCGCGCCGCCGCGCTTGAACGCCGCCGGCCCCGGTTTGGAGGACATGACGCGTCTCGCCGCGGGATCCTATGAGATCTGGCGCGACATCTTGGCCACCAATACCGACCATATCGAGCGCGCCCTGAGCCTCTACATTCAGAAACTCGAACACATGCGCGAGAACCTCCGCACCCGTCAGTTGCAGGAGGAATTCGAGCGCGGCGCGGCGCTGGCCGCCCAACTCAGGAAGCCGCGATGATGCCCCCCGCGCGACCCCCCTCACCCCTATGTATGTGAAATTAGGATACACTTACCCATGAGGCTTTCAGCCAAAGCACCTTCGCCCGCGGACACTGTGTCCGCCAGCGAACCCCCGGCGCGCCGGGCGCGCTGGACCGGACGGTCCAGCACTCCCTCCGCTGGATTTAAGGATTCAATAATGGAACAGAAACTGAAGATCGCCGTCTTCATCGATTTCGACAATATCGAAATCGGCGTAAAGAGCACCCTGCACCGCGAGTTTGACGTCGCGGCCGTGCTCGATGCACTCAAGGAACGCGGCGAAATTGTCACTAAGTTTGCGTACGCGAACTGGGGCAGGCAGGAATCCGCTACACGCGCGCTCAGCGAGCACGCCGTGCAGATGGTTCAGCGTGATCCCTCACCGCGCGGCGATAAGAATGGCGCCGATATCAACCTGGCACTCGATGCACTCGAGATGGCCTTCACTCACGATCACATCAACGCGTACGCCATCGTCAGCGGCGACAGCGATTTCATCGCGCTGGTCAACAAGCTCAAGCAGTATGACAAGCGCATCTTCGTGGTCGGCGGGCGCGCGTTTACCAGCACAATTCTGCAAAAGAATTGTCACGAGTTCGTGGCCTACGAATCCGTGATGGACGATCGCCCCCGTTCGTCCGGCCACCAACAACAACAGCAGCAGGCGCCGCAGCAGCAAGCGCAGCAGCACCCGCCGCAGCAGCATTCCGAACGGCCCGAAAAGCAGCAGCAGCAGCAGCAGCAGCCGCAACAACAACAACAACAACAACAACAACAACAACAACAACAGCAGCAGCGCCAGCAGCACAAGCGCGTGGCGCTCGATCTGTCGCAAGCCATGCCGCTGGTGGAGCGCGCCCTCGGCGTCCTCGAACGGCGCGAAGTCCGCCCCCAGCTTGGCCTCCTCAAGAGCACCATGCTGCAACTCGATTCCACCTTCAATGAGAAGGCCTACGGCGCCAATTCCTTTACCGATTTCGTGGAGAGATTGCAGAAGGCCGATTATGTCGAGGTCACCGGCGGCGAAGGCCGCTACATGATCCGCATGAAAGGCGGCGGCGCTCCCGAAAAACCCGGCGCCAAGCCCGAAGAGGCCATCCCGCTACTGCGCGACATCCTTGAGCTTCACCGTTTTGACGTGGATTCCGGATCCACCGCCGACGAGCTCTTCGATTGGGTCAAGCAGGAGCGCCCCAACTTCGAGCCGCGCGAGTACGGGTTCCAGGAGTTCAGCGAGCTGCTGAATTATGCGCAGGACAAGGGACTGGTTCGCAACCAGGTGGACGAAGAACGCGGCCTCATCGTGTTCCTAGGCACCGAGTTCCATCCGCCGGCTCCTCCGCCGCAGCCGGTAGAGGTGAGCCCCGCCGAGGACGAAGAGATCGACGAGCCGCAACCGCTCGTGCCCGGACAGCCCACCGCCACCGGCGAGATCCCGATTCCCGAGGCGCCTCCCAAGGTGCTGCGCCGCCCCCGCGCCCCGCGCAAGACGCCGGCTCCCGGCAGCGAAGGTCAGAAGAAGCGTCCAACCTCGCGCCCACGCAAGAAAAATACCTAGCGCCCCAGAAGTGGGACAGACGATCGCCTTTGGTCGTCTGTCCCACTTATAATCAAATTAATGCCGACCACGGAAGAGACGCAGTTGCGCCTCGCCGAGATTCCCAAGCTAACCGTTTCCGCCCACACTCCACTCTCCTGCTACACGCGATTCGGCATCGGCGGACCAGCCGATCTCTTTGCCGAGACCCGCGACGCCCAGGCCTTCATCGCTGCCCTTGCCGTTGCCCGGGAGAGCGGCACGCAGGTCTGTATCATCGGCGGCGGCACCAACCTGATCGTTGCAGACCAGGGCTTCCGCGGCCTGGTGCTGCGTTTCTCCGAAGATACGCTTTACGCCGATGGCCCGCGCATCACGGCCGCGGCCGGCGCCGTGCTTCAAAATCTGGTCGATTTTGCCAACCATCACGGGCTCAAGGGGCTGGAAACCTTCGCCGGCATCCCCGGCTGGGTGGGCGCCGCGGTCTATGGCAACGCCGGCGCATATGGGCATTCCCTCTCGGAACGCATTGCCGCCGTCCGCTTCTTCGATGGCGTTAAGGTGCGCGCTTTCGACCACCTGCAGTGCGAGTTCCGCTATCGCGAAAGCATCTTCAAGCGCCACAAAGAGTGGGTCGTCTTCCAGGTGGAACTCACGCTCGACGCCGCAACTGCCGTGGAACTCGAACAGATCTCGGCCGATATTCTCAAGGTGCGCAACGAAAAGTTCCCGCCCACCATGAAATGCGCCGGCAGCATTTTCAAAAACTTTCTACTGCGCGAGTTGCCCCCGGCGGTGGCGGCCGCGGTGCCGGCCGCGGTCGTGCGGGAGGGCAAGATACCTGCCGCCTGGTTCCTCGAACAGGTGGGCGCCAAGGGCATGCAGCTCGGCGGCATTCAAGTGGCCCGGTATCACGCCAATTTGATCTACAATGCGGGTCAGGGCACGGCGCGCGAACTCTGTGAGCTGATCGCCGAACTGAAACGTCGCGTGCGCGAGCGATTTGGTGTCGAAGTGGAAGAAGAGGTGCAATACGTGGGTTAGTGCCTCAGCCCGGACCGTATGGCTGCTTGCGCTCCTCTGCGGCCATCTTGCCGCCGCGGACCTCCATGACGCCGTACTGTCTGGCGATCTCGAGCGCGTCAAGCAGGAGGTCGCCGCCGGCGCCAACGTCAACCAGCCCGGCCAGATGGGCGCCACTCCGTTGCACGATGCGGCCTGGGGCGGCAATCGCGAAATCGCCCTCTATCTCCTGGAGCATGGCGCCAACGTCAAGGCCCGTCATACCGAGGGTGGCTCTCAGCCTCTGGCGTACGCCTGCATCAAAAACGATCTTCCGATGGTCGAACTGCTCCTGGCCCATGGCTCGGACGTAGGCGCGGCGGATAATTCCGGCGCCACGCCGCTCCACCTCGCCGTGGACCGCGGGTACCAGCAACTGGCCGCGTTGCTCACGGTCAAAGGCGCTGAGGTCAATGTCCGCGACAAGGCCGGCTCCGCGCCGCTCGATGAAGCCGCCCGCCGCGGCTTCCGCGCCATCGCCCAGATGCTGATTCTGCGCGGCGCGCGGGTGGACCAGGCCGACCCGGCCACTGGCTCCACTCCGCTCAATGAGGCCGCCCGCAAGGGCCATCCCGAACTGGTGGCGCTGTTACTTACCAGCGGCGCCAATCCCAAACGTCGCGATAAATCCGGCGCCAGCCCCATCGAGAATGCCGCCCGCGGACGCCACGCGGAGGCTCTGGAGCTTCTGATTGTCGCCGCCGGACCCGCCGCGGCGGAGATCGGTGCCCTGCTCACCGAGTCCGCTATAAAGGGTCAGACCGATATTGCCGATCTATTGATTGCGAAGGGCGCCAACGTGGACGCCCGCGATAAATCCGGCGCCACGCCTCTTCACCAGGCGGCGCTCAAAGGCTATCTTGCGTTCGCCACCTTGCTGTTACAACACGGAGCCGACGTCAATGCGCGCGATGGAGACGGTGCCACACCGCTGCACAATGCCGCCTTGAGCGGCCGCCGCGAAATGGCCGCGCTGCTCCTGGATAAGGGCGCGGACCGCGAGGCGCGCGATACCGAATCCGGCGCCACTCCGCTTTATCACGCCGCCGCTTGGGGCCGCACCGCGCTGGTGGAACTGCTGGTGGCGCGCGGAGCCAACGTCAACGCCAGGAACAAGGCCGGCGTCACGCCCCTGGCCGCCGCCGAAAAGAACGGCTTCACCGAAGCCGCCGCCATCCTGAAGCAACACGGCGCCACACTGTTCCCTTAATTGAGATCCCATCCATGTGGGACAGGCCTCCTGGCCTGTCGGCACTTTTAACACCATGACAGGCGGACCCAGAGGGTACCCCGCCTGTCCCAACCGAGCACTGTCATGAGAAACGCTTCCCTTTTCACTACCGGCGCGCGCCGCCACTTGCGCCTGCTGTTGCGCTCCATCCGGCCGCTTGCCGATCGTCTCGACCGGCAGTTCCGCGCCTTACTGCGCCAACGTCCTTACGATGCCGCGCAGATTCGCGCCCTCCTGGCGATCGCGCCGTCCGCCGCCAGCCGCTTGCGCACGCTCGACCAGATCCTGGAGCAGGTGGAATATCATGGCCGCCGCCTAGCCCGGCTGAACCTTCCTCTCGCGGAGGTCGGCGAGGTTCTCGGCGAATTCGGCGCGCTGCTCCATCAATCGCTCGCCGGCGCTTTCGAGCCGTCCCGGGAGCAGTTGCATCTGGTCACACGGCTGGCATTGAATCAGGCCTATTACCAGGTGCGCGAGGCCGAGTCCCAGGCGTTCTTCGGGCTTTACCATGCGGAAACCGAAGCCGCCGGCACCGAGGACCTGCTGGCGCGCTTCCTGGCCGTCCTCACCCGTACGTTTCGCGCGCGTTCCGGGCGGCTTCAGTTGCTGGCTGCGCCGCCCACCGGAAAACTGGCCCGCCCGCTCTACATCCAACACGGCAGCCGCGATGAGCAACTCATTGCCTGTTCCACCATGCGTGGGGCGCATGCGTCCTATTGGTCGTTCCCGATCCAGCAGGTGGCCCTGTTGCAGTTGGGTTTCGCCGTACCCTATCCGTGGCTGCCGCGCGAACTGGCCATGTTGCACGCCGCCGGCGCGCGCTGTTTCGAAGCCCTGGAACGCGCCCGCATGCAGGACGAAATGCGCCGCTTGCAAGCCGAAGCGCGCCGCGCCGAGGAGGAGGAGCGACGGCGCATCGGCCGCGATCTGCACGATGAGGCGGCACAATCGCTGGTGCTGTTGCGGCTCCAGTTGGAAATGATGGAGAAGGATGCGCCAGCCGGGCTGCGCCCGCGCCTGGTACAGGCGCGTCTCACCACGGAGCGCACCGTGGAGGAGTTGCGGCGCACCCTCGCCGCGCTCAGCCCCGCTGTGGTGGAACGCCTCGGGCTGGAGGCGGCGCTCCGTCAGCTCACCGCTCGCTTTCGCCAAAAACAGTCCGCCGACGTGCACCTGCGCATTTCACCCGGGGTCGCAGGACTTTCGTTTGGGGCGCAGGAGGTGATCTACCGGGTTGCCAAAGAAGCCTTACAGAATGTTTCCAAGCATTCTCAGGCAACTTCGGTAAAGGTTCTACTGAGTTTGGCCGATAAGAGAATTAGGTTGAGCGTCCAGGATAATGGCGTCGGATTTAGTCCGGAGACGGCACGGGGAAGGCCCCTGTCGTTTGGGTTGGCGGGCATGCAGGAGCGCGCATCGCTCCTGGGTGGAACGCTGGTCCTAAAGAGTGCACCGGGAAAAGGTGCCAGGGTCATTCTGGAACTGCCGCAGGCTTCCGCAAAAGGTGTCAGATAATGGCAAAAATTAAAGTTCTTCTCACCGACGATCACACACTTTTCCGGCACGGCATCCGCACCCTGCTGGCCGCCGAATCCGATATGGAAGTCATCGGAGAAGCCGGCAACGCCATGGATGCCGTCGCGCTGGCACAACATGTGCGCCCCGACGTTGTCCTTATGGATATCGGTATGCCCGGTATGAGCAGCTTCGAGGCGACTCGTCAGATTCGCAAGGAACGCCCCGATACTAAGGTGGTCTTCCTCTCCATGTATGACGACGAGGACTATCTGGCCGAATGCCTCGACATCGGCGCCAGCGGCTACGTACTCAAGGACAGTCCGGCCGAGCAACTCGTCTCCGCCATCCGCGAAGTCTCTCGCGGCGGCAGTTACCTAAGCCCGCGCCTGCTCACTCGCCTGGTCGATGGTTTCCGCATGCAGGGCCATGGAGCCACCCGCCAGCCCCGTTTCGGCACGCTCACCAAACGAGAACGCGAGATTCTCAAGATGCTGGCCGAAGGCAAATCCGTCAAAGAGATCGCGGGTATTTTCGAACTCAGCGTAAAGACCGTTGAGGCCCACAAATTCAATTTGATGCGCAAGCTCGATATTCACAATAAGGCGCAACTGGTGCAGTACGCGATTCAGAAAAAGGTGATTCGTCTCCAGGAGCCGGTCTTCGGATAATTTCGTGTTCCTCCAAGGACATGTGTCCAATATGACACGCCGTTTAAGATACATACTACCCTTATTTTCAATTACTTATAGTCTGGTCACCTTCCTGCACCCCACCTCCGCGTTGAGCGGGGGACAGGTAGATGCGCAAAGTGGAAGATCAGATCAAAAACTTGGCGGCGCTCACGGGCGTCGTGCTGATGGCTGCCGCTGAAGCCATGGCCCAGGAGAACTCTTCCCGGCCCGCCCGCCGGATCGTGGTCAGCATTCCAGACCGCAAACTCGCCGTGCTGGAAGGCAACCGCATCGTGCGCATCTTCGAAACTGCGGTGGGTGCGCCGAAGTCGCCCAGCCCGACCGGCACCTGGAGACGAATCACCTTTTTCTGAATCGCGTACTGCACC
>JANYAH010000203.1 GCA_025361425.1 Candidatus Solibacter sp.
TTTCTTTCGCCCTGCGGGCGGGCGTCGTCTAGAAGCACATGGATGATATGACTGATGCCTATGTGGAACTCCACGCGCGCTCCGCCTTCAGTTTTCTCGAAGGCTCGTGCGTGCCGGAAGACCTTGCGGGCGCATGCGCCAACCTGGACATACCCGCCATGGCGCTACTGGACCGTAACGGTGTCTACGGCGCACCGCGGTTCCATATGGCCGCCAAGAAGGCGGGCGTGCGCGCCCACATCGGCTCTGAAATCACCTGCACCAACGGGCGCACCTATCCCCTGCTGGCCGCTACTCGCGAAGGCTACCGGAACCTCTGCCGTCTGGTCACCCGCATGAAACTACGCGCGCCGAAGGGCGAAGGCGCAGCCACTCTGGAGGAACTCGCCGAATTCTCGCGCGGGCTGATCTGTCTCACCGCGCACCCCGATGAGCGGCTGCTCGATATCTATGGCAAGTACGCTCTCTGCGCCGAACTGCAACGCCATCACAATCGCGAGGAAGAGGCCTACAACCAGGCGGTAATCCGGCGCGCGCGCCGCCTCGGCATCCCACTTGTCGCCACCAACAATCCCGCCTACGCCATCCCCGCGCAGCGCGAACTGCTGGACGTCTTCACCTGCATTCGCCATAAAGTGACGCTGGCCACCGCCGGCCGGCTGCTGGAACCCAACAGCGAGCGCCACGTGAAAACGCCTGGCGAAATGGCGCGGCTTTTCGCCGACCTCCCCGAAGCCATTGCCAACACGCGGGAAATTTCGTCGCGTCTGGAGTTCACGCTGGCCGACCTGGGCTACGAGTTTCCCCGCTACCCCGTCCCCGAAGGCGAGACGCAGATGAGCCTGCTGCGCAAACTGGCAGACGAGGGAGCGCGCCGGCGCTACCGGCCCTATCACGAGCGTGCCCGCCGGCAGATTGAGCGCGAACTCGCGCTGATCGAAAAGCTCCACCTCTCGGGCTACTTCCTGATTGTTTGGGACATCGTGCGCTTCTGCAAAGAGCACAATATTCTCGCTCAGGGACGCGGCAGCGCGGCCAACAGCGCGGTCTGCTACGCGCTCGAAATCACCGCGGTAGACCCCGTCGGCATGGATCTTCTCTTCGAACGCTTTCTCAGCGAAGAGCGCGGCGAGTGGCCGGATATCGATCTTGATTTGCCCAGCGGCGCCAAGCGCGAACAGGCCATACAGTACGTGTACCAGCGCTTCGGCAAGCTGGGCGCCGCCATGACGGCCAACGTCATTACATACCGCGGGCGCTCCGCCGCGCGCGAGGTGGGCAAGGCGCTGGGCTTCGAAGTCACCTCACTGGAAAAGCTCAGCAGCCTGGCGGGCGCCTGGGAATGGAAAGATCCCAAGGACACCACCGAGGCCAAGTTCCGCGCAGCCGGTTTCGACCTCAACCACCCGCGCGTGAGCAAGTTTTGCGAACTTTACCGCATGGCGCAGGACCTGCCGCGCCACCTCGGGCAGCACTCCGGGGGCATGGTGATCTGCCAGGGCGCGCTCGATTCGGTGGTGCCGCTGGAACCCGCCAGCATGCCCGGTCGGGTGGTGGTGCAGTGGGATAAAGAAGACTGCGCCGATCTGGGCATCATCAAGGTGGACCTGCTCGGTCTCGGTATGATGGCGGTGCTCGAAGAGTGTCTCAAGCTGTGCCCGGAGGTGGATCTGGCGCAACTTCCGCCGGACGACCCCGCCGTGTTCGCGGCGCTGCAAAAGGCCGACACCATCGGCATGTTCCAGGTGGAAAGCCGGGCGCAGATGGCCTGCCTGCCGCGGATGAAACCGGTGCGATTTTACGACATCGTGGTGCAGGTGGCGCTGATTCGCCCCGGCCCCATCGTCGGGAAAATGGTACACCCTTACCTGAACCGGCGGCAGGGGCGAGAGCCGGCCGATTGCCTGCACCCCTGGCTAGAACCCGTGTTGCAGCGCACGCTGGGCGTCCCGCTATTCCAGGAGCAATTGCTGCGCATGGCGATGATCGCCGCCGGATTCAGCGGTGGCGAGGCCGAAGAGTTGCGCCGCGCCATGGGTTTCAAACGCTCTGAAAAACGCATGGCGGATATCGAGCTCAAACTGCGCGCCGGCATGGTGCGCAACGGCATCACCGGCAAAGCGCAGGAGGAGATCGTCCGCTCCATCACTTCGTTCGCGCTGTACGGCTTCCCCGAATCGCACGCGGCGAGTTTCGCGCTGATCGCCTACGCCAGCGCGTACCTGAAGTGCCACCACCTGGCGGAATTCACCTGCGCCCTGCTGAACAATCAGCCGATGGGCTTCTACGCGCCCGCCATCCTGATCAAAGACGCGCAGCGCCACGGACTGCGCGTGCTGCCGGTGGACGTGACGTGCTCCGAGTGGGAGTGCACGGTGGATTCCGCGCGCTGCCTCCGTCTGGGACTGAGCTATGCACGAGGACTCCGCGAGGAGGCCACCCGCGCCATGCTGCGCGCCCGCGCCGTGCGCGCCTTCAGCAGCGTGGACGATCTGGCCGTCCGCGTTAGGGAACTGCGCAAGGACGAACTCAACCGCCTGGCCGAAATCGGCGCGCTCAATGCGCTTGATAAACAGCACCGCCGCGACGCCCTGTGGCAGGCGGAGCGCGCCATCCTCCCGGTGGGCCCGCTGCTCGCCCCGCTGGAGGAAACCGGCGAGCCGTCACCGCTTTTGCCCATGAGTACCGAAGAGCGCCTGTGGGCGGATTACCGCGGCACCGGGCTGACCGTGGGCCAGCACCCGATGGCGTGGCGCCGGATTGAGATGAACGCGCTCGGCGTGGTCCCGGCGATGCATCTGGCGCGCATCCGCAACGGCGCTGTGGTGCGCATCGCCGGCAGTGTGGTGGTGCGGCAGCGGCCGGGCACGGCCAAGGGCTTCGTGTTTCTCAGTATGGAAGACGAGACCGGAATGATGAACGCCATCGTCAGCCCCGCCACCTTCGACCGCTTCAAATTCGAACTTCTGCGCGAGCCCTACCTCATGATCGACGGCATCCTGCAAAAGCAGGATGGCGTGATCAGCGTGAAAGCGGGTCGCGTCGCCGCGCTACGGGCCGGGGCCGCGCCGGAAGCGCATAATTTTCACTGAGGTGTGTTTGACGGGCGCAAGGGACCTGAATCGTCGGCTGCCACAGCCTTGCGGTCACACTCTCTGCACGGGCGCGGGATACTGAGCCACCAGCGGGTCAGAGGTCAGTAGAGTGATGCCCTCGACCATCGACTGCGCAACCAGAAGCCGGTCGAACGGATCTTTGTGGATCGGCGGAAGGCCGTCGATAGCGACGGCGTGCTCGCTTGTGATCGGCAGTTCCCGATAGCCGTTATCGAGCAATCCCCGTCGCAACAGCCGCGCATCCACTTGAAAATCTTCCCGCCCGAGTCCGCTTTTGATGGCGATCTCCCACAGGCTTGCCGAACTGAAAATCGGTTCGTTCCGCGGGTCGTCAAGCAACGCGCGCGCCGCCGCTGGCAAACGCTCGGGTTGCCCCGCGGCCCACAACAGCACGTGCGTATCCAGCAGGAGTTTCATGCGTCTCCTCCGAATAGCCGCTCGATCTCGGCATTTCCCATACGGTCGAAATCGTCGGGCACTACGATCTGGCCCGCCATGAAGCCCAGGCGGCGAACCTGCCCGGCGACCGGTGTGTCCAGCGACGTGACTTTCACCATGGGTTTGCCCGCTTTGGCGATCACAAACGGCTCGCCTTTGGCCGCTTGCTCGACGAGCCTGGAGAGATGAGTTTTGGCTTCATGGATGTTGACGGTCTGCATATTAGATATAGACTAAGTTCTATTAGTTTAGTCTATTTTTTGCCGCTCCGCAAGCGCCCCCTTCCGCATCCAGCGCGCCGCGCTCAACACCAGCAACAGGCCCGCCACCGCGTAGACCGCCGACGTCGCGCTCAGGCACATGCCCATTCCCCAAACGCCCGAGGCCGACGCCATGGCGACCGGCGCCACTCCGCCGCCCAGCCATCCCATGGAATTCATTACGCCCACCGCGGTGGCCCGCCGCCCTGGCGGGACCACATCGTGCAGCGATGCCCAGATGTTGGCGTCGTACATGCCTTTGAAAAAGCCGAACCCCATGGTGGCGAACACAAACACCGTCGCGCTGAACGTCCACCCGGTAAGTAGAAGAAAGGGCACGCCCGCGAACAACCCGACCGCCTGCGTCCACATGCGGCCGCGCCGGTCTTTGCGCACCCAACCGTCGGCCACCATGCCACCGGTGAGGACGCCCAGCACCGACGCGGCTTGCAGATACGCGGTGGCGCTGAAACCGGCCATGGTCAAACTCATGTGGAAGGTGCGCGTCAAGTACGAAGGCAGCCACGTGAGGAATACCATGGCCACAAAGTTGGCGCAGATGAACACGGCCATCAGCGCCACCGCCATGGGATTGCGGAACACCTCCAGCCAAGCGCCTGAAAAGCGGAACGATTCTTCGCGAACGGCAACCGTTTCCGGCTCTTTCAGCAGAAACACCAGCAGCAGGCCCAGCACCACGCCCAGCGAACCGAACACGTAGAACCCAAGGCGCCATCCGTAGTGCTGCGCCAGATACCCCGCCAACGCGCCACCAATGATGGTTCCCGCGTAGACGCTGGATTGATGCCAGGACATGGCCCGCGACCGCGTTTCTTCGCCGTGCCACGCACTGATCAGCGACATGGAGGCCGGAAAGTAGAAGGCCTCGCCCAATCCCTCCAGCGCCCGAAACACCACCAGATGCCAATACCGCGTGGAAAGCGCCGTCGCCACCGTAATCAGCGACCAGAAAATCAACCCTGCCAGAATCACGTGTTTCCGGCGGAAGCGGTCGCCCACCATGCCGGCGAAGGGCGCCGCCGCCGCGTACACCCACATGAACGATGACGCGACGTACCCCAGTTGCACGTCGCTGAGGTGCATCTCCGCCTTGAGCAGGGGGAACACCGAAAAGATGGCCTGCCGGTCCGCGTAATTGAACAGGCAGACGAACCAGAGCAGACCCACCACGGTCCACTTGTACCGCCCGTTAGCCGCCGTGGTTGTCAATTGTACCCCTGCGAACAGTATCGGTTAAACCAGGCGGTGGCTAAAACTTCCGTACGGAACGCTGCGAGCATTGGAC
>JANYAH010000204.1 GCA_025361425.1 Candidatus Solibacter sp.
GCTGAGAACCAATCGGGCTAGGCTTCCATCACCCTTGCCGGTTCAGAGGTGGCGGTCAAAAATCATGAGCCGGATACGCACGTAGTTCTCTTCATTGCGGGCTTTCTCGGACGGGGGTTCAACTCCCCCCGCCTCCACCACCGATTATCCGTCCGGCGTAGCGGGGATATGTCCGCGAACGAATGGCGGTGAACTTGCCCCCAGTCCGGCCAGTCAAGTGGAACGGTACGCCGAGATCGTTGACTTGACACGGCACTGGCAGGTTGCCCAAGCCAGTTAGATCCAACCCCGCAATCTATACCAGAGGAGGGCGAGCGTTTCATGAAGCGTTACTTCGTTTCCGCGAATGGCCTGCCAGCCAGGAAGCAGTTCTCGAAAACCCTCCCATTGACGGAACCGCGACGGCGCCGGTGCGACGCGAATCCCTTCCTTCTCTAGCGCTGCCGCGGCGCGAGGCATACTGCGTGCGTCAACTACCAGGGCGACCCGGTCTATCCGGTGGCTGCGGAGGATTTGCGCGCCGAACCGCGCATTTTGGTAGGTGGATGCGGATTCCTCCTCCGTCCAGATCATGTCTTCCGGTACCCCCGCTTGCCGGAGCAGTTCCCGCATGGTAACCGCAAAGGCGGGACTGGTGCTGGTTGCCCGACCGCCGCACGCCAGTACCGGAAGGGGGCCGATCTGCTTGTATACCCACGCGGCATACGCGCAGCGCTCGGCAGTCTCGTAATCCGCTTGCGGGTAAGGCCGCTCAAAGATGGGCGGCGAAACCGCGGAAGCAAACAGGACAATGGCTTGCAGCCCAAGTGTCGCGCGAAAGGGCCGAACCGGATATCGCGCCTCCAATGGCCGCGACAGCAGCCACTCCACAGCAGGCCACGTGCAGAGGATCAGCCCCGCGATTCCCGCGACAAGCAACCACTTTCGGTTGCATCGCCACACACGTGCGAGTCCGATGAGCGCGGCCAAGCCCAACACCAGGAGAAGTGGCTCGATATAGGTCATGCCGGATTTGGCCACACTTTTGACGGTTTTACCGAGTTGCCGGTTTTACCGTACCTCTGCGTAATCACTTTATTCCTTGCTCGTATTAACAGATCCAGGGCTTACTATACCAAGCCGGACTTATACGTGTTGCGGAGTTTTTCAACACTTTCGTTGCATGAATGTCTCTCCCATCCACCATGGCGGGCAGGATGCGCGGATCTTGAGGACCGCCACGATTCGGGTGACTGCGATGCTCACGGGCAGGTATACACACAATTAGTCAGAAAGTACCGAAACCCGACTCGGGTATCCTCCGCCGGTCAAAATAGCGACTAAAAAGTCCGAAATTATTATCCAAGAACCGAAAAGGTGGGCAGTTTTTTGTACATTGAGTAAGTCGGCGGGGTTCCCCTGTTGTCAGGCATCCCCAAGTTGATCATAATAAACAGGTTAGAGTTTGGTATATATCTTGCATGTGATGATAACTCCGGCGTCGAGTCTGAGTCGGAACGGAGAGGGTCTCTATTACATGTCGAAAACATCTCTTGGCCTAGTGTTGGCAAGTTTGCTAGTGAGCGGCAGCGCGTTTGCCGATACTTTTCAGTTCTTAAGTGGCGGTAGCACTATTTGGAACAACATTTACGTGAACCCGTATACGGCGAGCGACACTACGCCGGGGCATGGAAGCAAGGTTCTGACGGTCTACTGCGACGACTGGAATACCGAGTTTTCCGGGAATCCGCAGTGGACTGCCAATGTTTACGACTTGACCTTGGCAAACTTATCCCATTTCAGGTACGGCAACACCACGTCAAACTACAACGTAACTCTCGCGGGAAATCAACTCAGCGCCGCGCTCAGTGCGGCCCCGGCTCCGTTCCAGCGTTATCTTGAGGCGGCATGGCTGGACGAGCAATGGGAGAAGGAACTCCAAAATAATCCCTCCACGGATACGCAGATTAAGCTAGCCGCGGCCGCGTGGACTTTATTCGTCGATGAGGGGCATGTCGGCGACCTCGTTGGCCGGATTAACAGTTTGGGGTACGCGCCCGCTGTTTTCAACTATTTGCAGGCCGCGGAAAATGCGGTTACTGCTGGTGGTTATACTGCCGCCGGCTGGGATGTCATCGTACCAGTAGACAGCTCAATCTCCATGCAGGAGTTTCTGGTCCACACGCCGGAACCGAGCGCCGTGATCTTGTTGGGTACTGTCGCGGGGTTTTTGGGTTTGAAGAAGTTGCGCCGCAAGCGCCGGGCGTAATCGCTCGATTGGTCCATGATTCTCCTGAAACGGCCGGCTCGGTATCATACCGGGACGGCTGTTTTCATCTGCATGCTGATGCCAGGCTGGCGGCAATGCCGCCGGAGGTGAAAGCGGGTGCATGCTAAGATGGGCACAGCCGGAATGAAGCGAATAAACGCAATGCGAGGCGTTGTTTTAGTGCTGGCTACGGCCGGCGTCTGGGCACAATCCTTCTCGATTTCCCCTTCGACGGTAACACGCGGTGCGTCCGGATCGTTGCTACTGAGTCTTGAGTCGCCGCAGGGAAAGGCGCCGCTTGCGCTGCAATGGGAATTCACTTTTCCTCCAAATGTGGTGGTTGACCTCGCGGACATCGCTGCGGGCAGCGCGGCGGTGTCGGGGCAGAAGGCTCTGACTTGCAGGGCCGTCGAGAGGACGAAAGACGGCGGTCAAGGCTCTGAGTATGCCTGTCTTCTTGCAGGGGGGCAGAAGCCGATTCCGAATGGTCCGGTTGTGGAAGTTCGGTACCGGGTTGCCCTGGAGATTCGGCAGATCGCGGAGAAAGTCCGCGTTGGGAAAGCCATTGGGGCAACTGCGGACCTAAAAAAGATCGAGCTCGAAGGCACGCAAGCCGTGATTACGGTAAAGTAGTCGCAAAGCTGGATTCTGGCCCGTGGCGTGCATGAAAGTTTGCCGTCCATGAACGAAAAATCACGTGTTTGTATTTGCGCCGTCGCTGCGCTGAGTGCGGGACTCCTGGCCGTTGGGTGCAACCGATCTCCACAGGCCAAGGAAGCGCAATACCTGAAGCGGGGAGCGGCGCTAACCGCCAAGAAAGATTACGGGCGCGCCGCCCTGGAATTCCGCAACGCTAGCAAGGTGATGCCCAAGGACGCCGAGCCGTACTATCAACTGGGACTGACGTACCTGGCAACCGGTAGTGTTGCGAATGGCATATCCGCGCTGCGCCGGGCGACAGAGCTGAATCCGAAACACGCGGGTGCGCAATTGAAGTTGGCGGAACTCATGACGACCAGCCAGAACCAGGACGTGCTGCGCGATGCGGTTGGGCGGCTGGAGTCCATTTTGACGGCGTCGCCGGAGAACATCGAGGCCACCGATACTCTGGCAATGGCGGAATGGCGTCTGGGCAGGATCGATGACGCGAGCAAGCGCCTGGAGGAGGCACTGCAAAGGTTCCCGGCAAGCCTGCGCTCGTCGATCCAACTGGCGAGGCTGAAGCTGAGCCAGAACGATCTGAGCGGAGCGGAAGCAGTGCTGGAGAAGGCGGCGGCGAGCGCACCCAAATCGCCGGATGCGGCAGTCGCTTTAGGCGAGTTGTATCTGTTGGCCAATCAGCCGGACCATGCGGAGCCGGAGTTCCGCAGAGCGCTGGCGCTGGACGCGAAAACCGGGGTTGCTCTGATGGGCCTGGCGGCGATCCAGATAGCCGGCAAGCGAATGGACCAGGCGGAGCAGACGCTACGGCAAGTAGCGGCACTGCCGGGAAAGGAGTATAAACCGCAGCATGCGGTTTTCCTTTATCGAACCGGCAAACGGGATGAGGCTCTCAAGGAATTCGAAGCGTTGTACAAAGCCGATGCCGAGGATCGGGCCGCGCGTACGCGGGTGGTTTCGGTGTATTTTGCGATGGGCAAGTTTCCGCAGGTGCAGAGTCTCCTGGCGGCAGTCCTGAAGAAGAATCCGAAAGACACCGACGCCTTGTTACAGCAGAGTCAGATGTGCTTGCTCCAGGGCAAAACGACGGAAGCGCAGAGCGCCTTGCAGACATTGCTGCACGTCACGCCGGATTCCGCCCCTGCTCATCTGGCCTTAGCCGAAGTCTATAAACTTCAGGGCATGACGCTGAGCGCGCGGCAGGAACTTCGCGAAGCACTGCGTCTGGACCGCACGCTGTTGGCAGCCCGAGTGGAGCTAGCGAAAAGTTACGTTGTGAGTGAACCGAAGAGCGCATTGCAGGTTCTGGACGATGCGCCGACGCAACAGAAACAGATTCTGGCGATCGTTATCGAGCGAAACTGGGCGCTGATGGGGCTGCAAAACACCAAAGAAGCGCGCAAAAACCTGGATGAAGCGCTGCGCTTGGGCAGGTTCCCCGAACTGGTGCTGCAGGATGGGGTTCTCAGGCTGATCGAGAAGGACTACGACGGCGCACGCGCGGCGGCGACTGAGGTGCTGTCGAAAAATCCGGAAGAAGCGCGGGCTGCGCGCGTGATCGTCGACAGCTACGTAGCACAGAAGCAACCGGCGAAGGCCGGCGAAAGACTGCTTCAGATTGTGGCGGCGCGGCCGAATTCGGCTGGGTTGCAGTATCTGCTGGGGCAATGGCAGAAGGGTGCGGGCAAAGTGGCAGAAGCTCGGCAGGCATTTGAGGCGGCCAAGGCGGCGAACCCGAAGTCTCTGCAAGCCGATTTCGCGCTGGTGGATCTCGACCTTCGTGAAAATCGGACCGGCTTGGCGAAGCAGCGACTGACTGAAATCACTAAGGTGGAGCCTAAGAACGTGGCAGCCCTGTTGAGCCTGGCGAGCCTGGATGAAAACGCCGGGAACCAACCGGGCGCAGTCATCCGGTATCGGGCCGTGCTGGAGGTGGATGCATCGAACGTGTTTGCGTTGAACAACCTGGCTTATTCTCTGGCAGTGGCCAACCCGGATGAAGCGTCGAAGTTGGCGCAGCGTGCGTTGGAGTTGGCTCCGGAGAATGCCACGGTACAGGATACGCTGGGATGGGTGTATTACCAGAAGAAAAACTACACCATGGCCTTGACCTACCTCAAGGCGGCTGTTGCCAAGGAGCCATCCCCCAGGCGAGAGTTCCATCTGGCTGTCTGTTATTTGAAAAACGGCAATAAGGAACTGGGAGAAAAGCTGCTGCAAAAGGCGCTGAAGCAGGACCCCACGCTGTCGACAAAGGAACAGGGCTGGTGAGCCCAGGTAACACCTGACTGCTAACTATCGATAATATTGAACGCTCTTGCCGGAGAGTCTATTCTTTTTCTGACCAGTTAAGGAAAACTGAGGTCCCCTCGATTCTCAGATCACCATATCCTTTAGATAGGGGCTGGCGGTGGCGAAAAAATGGACAACATGAACCTTGTAGTGAAATTCATACTGGCCGGAGATGGCCGACTCCACGTGAAGAGTGCGGCGCGGATTAAAGTGGATGGCCGCGGGGGCCTGCTGCTCTACGATGCGCAGGGGGGAGCCGTCGAAACCATCGAACTGGGCGCGTTGAAAGCGTTCCGTCTCCAGCGGGTCCGGCACCTCAATGCGGCGCCGGCGGTACCCGCACTAGTGTGCTGAGCGACGGTTCAACCGAGGATCTTGCGTCTTCCGATCACGCCCATAGCCAGCAACGCGCCGGCCAGCAGCAAGAGCGTGCCGGGCTCTGGATTTTCGTAGGTCAAGTTGTCCAACCCAAAGTCCGTAACGTCCCCACCAAGTGAATCGGTGCCGGTAAAAAACGTGATAGCAGCGCTGGTCACGGGCGCGCCTGTGTATAGGAAGGTGCCCTCCGAAAAGTACCCGCCGGGCTGCGGCGTGGTTGACCCACCAAGAACTACCCCACCGGAAAGGCTGACCGTGTAGGCAAGGTCGATGGGGGCCGTGCTAAGCAGCGCCAGGTCGAATTGCAGGAGCCTCGTGGGGGTGTCGAAGTCGAGCGTGAGCGTCCCGCCGGTTGGTCCGGTGAGGGCGGGGTCGGTGACCAGTACGGCGAGCCCCGAGGTTCCAATTTGTCCATTGTAATCGGCCAATCCGGGGCTGAAATGGAAGGTTACGCCAAATACGTGCATCGCGTCCACATTCAGCAGGAGCGATGTGCCGAACTCATCGAAATGGAGAGTCGCGGCAAAAGAGCATGCTGGCAATGCAAACAAAATCAGGAGCAGGGTTGAGAGAGCAAACAACTTCTTCATTGCTTTTCATTGACCTCCAAATCTTTGGCGTTGGTTTCTGTTGACGAATGCCGGACCGCAATCGAGGTTCGGTTGCCGCTTGAGACGATAGCATCGCTACGCAAGGTTTCAATCGTGAACGGTACAGAATCACCGGCGACATTCGCCGGGATCCGAAATGCGATTTCACAGGTGCCGGCCATTTGGGACGCCGGCTGGGCGGAATCGATGGCGACTAGCTGCCCGCCCAGATTCAACCACAACCGCGGGGAGGTGGCGCATTCGACGCCGGTTGCCCAGACGGAAATCAGATCGCCAGACAACGCCGGCCTGGCCCGCAAGCGGAAATTAGGAAGGGCCGCCAACTCCGACGAGTTCGACCGGATAGCCAGAGCCTGCCCTTGCGGCGAACCATCCACCGTGAAGATGGCGGGAGCGGTTTCCTCCATGGTGGTTTGAAGGGAACTTGACCGCCCGGAAGGGGTTTCCACCGCGATATCGAGAGGCGTCCACGTGGGCAAGGCGGGGCAGAGGAACTCCACCTCGCTGCTAGACGCAGACAGGATGGGAGCGGACGCGCCATTCACCAGCACGCGGGTCTCGCCCAGGCTGCCGCTGCGGCCGGAGGGGTCGGTGAAAGATGTATCGCCGCGGGAGAGAAACCAGCCGGAGACCGCCGCAATCGCGCCGGGGCTGCACACAGCGCCGCCCGCCAGATTGCGCATTTGGGTGACGACGGGCGCTCCGGTTCCGACATACACCACGACAGTCCTGCCGGTGCGGGCCCCCTGGGGATCCGTAGCGATGAACGAGACCTTGTGTTCTCCCAGATCGGCGGCTTGTGGAATCCATTCGAAGGCGCCTGTACTTGCTTCGAATGCCGATCCCGGAGGCAGGTCCGCGGCCGTGAACGTCGCAGCGCTGGTTGCGGAAACACGGAAGCGCAGCGCGGTTGCCGGCATGCCTGCGACCCTGCCCGGAGCCAGCAGGTGCGGTCCGGAAGAACCGACGGCTAGATTCTCGCGAACGGTGTTTTCACCAACGCGGGCCTCAAGAATCGCACTTTCCTCAGTGGCCTCGAGGTCGGCAGCCACCTCGAAACGAATCGTGGCCTGGCCCGGATCCGCCAGCAACGTGGCAGGGACTTTGAGACGGCTGGAACTGCTGGTGATGGAGATCGCGGCTGTCTCGGAAGCGCTGGAAGGTGAAATTCTCAGCTCGCATACGCCGCTTATCCCTGACGTGATGCGCTTGGTGCAAGCGAGCGACACCAGGCTCGTCGCCGCGGGCACGCTGTATGTTTTCACGGAAAACGTGACGGTCTGCCTCAGGCGGCCCGACGTCGCCATAAGAATCACCCATCCGTTCAGGGCGTTGGTAGTGGTGAACTTCACACTACCGGTAGTTGCCCCGGTCGCTATCGTGAGTGAGGCCGGTATCGCAAACGCGGCAGTGGTCGGCTTCAGTTGGACTACCGTCGGCGAGGCGGCGGACGGATATAGCGAGATGACGCAAGTCCCGGAAACCCCGGGTGTCAGGACGGTGGGTGTACAGGACAGCGACAAGGGCTTAGTGGATGCCGGTGCAGCCAGAGAAATGGTGACCGTGACTCTTGCTGCGCCCAGAGCGGCCGTAATGACGGCGCTCTGCGGAGTCGTAATCGTGGCCGCCGACGCGGTGAAGGTGGCGGAAGTGGCGTTGGCGGCTATGCTAACGGAAGCAGGAACGGTCAAAACGGATGAGGCGCTGTTGGAGAGCGTAACCAAGGTGCTGCTGATGGCGGATTTCGAAAGGGTGACCGTGCAGGTGGTGCTTGCGTTGGACGCCAGAGTGGCGGCGGCGCACTGAAGGCTGGAGAGAGTGACGGGCGCCGCCACCAGCGAGAGCGTGGCTGCTTTGGACGAGCCGTTCAATATGGCCGTGAGAATGGCGGTCTGGTCCGAAACCAGCGCGCCGCTGCTGGCGGTGAAGGTGGCGGAAGTGGCGTTGGCGGCTACGCTAGCGGAAGCGGGAACGGTCAAAACGGATGAGGCGCTGTTGGAGAGCGTAACCAAGGTGCTGCTGCTGGCGGATTTCGAAAGGGTGACCGTGCAGGTGGTGCTTGCGTTGGACGTCAGAGTGGCGGCGGCGCACTGAAGGCTGGAGAGAGTGACGGGCGCCGCCACCAGCGAGAGCGTGGCTGCTTTGGACGAGCCGTTCAATGTGGCCGTGAGAGTGGCGGTCTGGTCTGCGGTGAAGGCGTTCGCGGTAGCGTTAAATGTTCCATTGGCCGAGCCGGGGGGAATCGTGAGTGAGGCTGGCACTGTGAGGTTGGTGGAACTTGAGCTCAGACTGATGGTTCCCCCACTTGATCCGCTGAGAATCACGGTGCAAGTGCCGGAAGCGTTCGAGGGTAAAGTTTCCGGAGTGCACGCTAAAGAGTAGATAGAGTTGGTCGCACCGGCGACGTTGACGGTGCCCCCGCTGCCTGTAACGGCAATTGCGTCGCCCGCCGGCGAGGCGCCTATACTACTGTTGATGTTGACCGGCACCGCACTGCTGCCTGACGGGGTCACCGAGACTGTGGCGACTACTCCATCGGAAATGGTATTGGAATTCAATCCCCATGCGATGCACGTATATGAGCCTACCCCGACGGCGCAGGATACGGCCATACCCGCCGAGGACAATGCGGGCCCAGCCGCCACGGTCAAAGTCCCCACGCTCGCGGGGGGATAGCTGAATGTCCACTGAACGGCGGCCGGTGGACTGGAGACAGGGGAGGAGAGAGAAAGATTGAGTGCGGCGGTGCCTCCGGGGGATACCGTTGCAGATGAAAGCGCCAAGTTGGTCTGGGCCTGCAAGTGAGTGCTCAACGCCAACAAGATTGGGATGAATCGTATAAAACTGCTAAAAAGTGCTTTTGTGTTCATTTTAGATACGGTCTCCGGTCAAAAATGGCTTTCCGTCGTAGTATCAGGCTAGCTATTGCAAATGAGCCGGATCAAGCCTGAAAAGGATATGGTTGCTAACGTACACCAAAGTACAGCGGACAACGGGGGTGGTGAGGGGCGTCTTGGGTCGGGCCGTACGAATCCTTGGGATTTTGGGCTATTATTCGGGATGATCCGTACCGTAAGTTAATCTTAACAAATCACTTATTGAATGGCAATCGAGGTGCTATTTAGGATGGTTCTTGGAGGGTAATGATGTTGGAGCGGAGCGCCGATACTGCGGTACTTGGGCTGGTTTCGATACTGTACTCCATTGCTGTCTTTTTTCTCAAGCTCCGCAAGGCATAAGGTTTGCGTTGCATGCTCAATGCCTTGACCATTGATGTGGAGGAGTACTTTCATCCGACAGAGGTCCAGACGGCCGTGGCTCAAAGCCAATGGGCCGCTCTTCCCTCGCGGGTGGAGGGTCAACTTTTTCAAATTCTAAAACTTCTGGACGCGAGGCGCACTAAAGCCACGTTTTTTGTGTTGGGATGGGTGGCGGAACGTCATCCCCGCGCGATCCAGAAGATTGTGGCTGCCGGTCATGAGATCGGCTGCCACAGCCACACCCACCAACTGGTTTACTCCCTGACGCCGGAGGAATTCCGGCGCGATACGCGGCGGGCGGTGGCCGCCATCGAAGATGCGTGCGGTGTCACTCCCCGGGTTTACCGGGCGCCCAGCTATTCGATTACCGAAAAATCAATGTGGGCGCTGGAAATCCTTGTGGAAGAAGGATTTGTTGACGATTCCAGCATTTACCCGATCGCTCATGATCGCTATGGCATCCCGCGTTCGCCGCGCTTTGCGCATGTCATTGAAACGCCAGCCGGCCCGATCCGCGAATTACCGATCGCGACCGTCAAGATTTCCAATGACTGGGTGGCGCCCATTGGGGGTGGGGGATACCTGCGCCTGCTGCCTTATCGTTACACCTCCGCAGGGATTCGGCGCCTCAACCGGGATGAGAAGCAGCCAGCCTGCATCTATTTTCACCCGTGGGAGATCGACCCTGACCAGCCGCGCCTGGCGTCGGGGCTCATTGCGCGGATGCGGACCTACACCGGGGTGAAGGGAATGATCAGGAAACTGGACCGGTTGCTCACGGAATTTCAATTTTCAACCCTCAGTCAAGTCTATGGCGAGGCAGGCCGTTCCGCCGCCGTCATTGCAGTAGGGGAGGGGATAGATCCGGGCGGCGGGCTCTAAATCGGTATCGGGGCAGGAATGTTCGCAAGGTGGGGCCTGTCATTCTGCACGGTCTGGATCACTCCGGGTACGGAATCCCCCGTCTGGTCCGGTGCCCCTCGCTCCACGTCAGTTACCGAAGCAGCGCTGCACTTGAGGGATGAGGCTGGCCGCAAATGCGACACCCTCGTCGCCTGCCGATGGGACATCCGGTAACATGATTCTGACAATGGAGCCGGCGGTGCGTCCGGTCAGGATCGTATCCTGGGCCAGCAGAATCTTTCCGAGGTATTCGCTGGCAATGATGCGGCTCTTGGACTGATACCAGTAGAACATCAGCATTCTCCTCCCGGCATTCTGAATCGAATACTTGTTGACTTCGTATTGCAGGCCGTTGGCGGAAACCAGCGCCGAATCGTGCTGCCAGATTTCCCAACCCGCGCCGGGAAGACAGTGTTTGGGGGAATGCATGCTTTCCCCCGCACGCTGCTGCGCATAGAAAGCAATGAACAGATCCAGATCCCTTGAATCTTTCCGATAGACCCTGGAAAGATAGGAGGTGGCATCAAGAGCGCGGAGAGTGCCCTCGGGCAGTTTTTGATCCTGGACGGCGGCCCAGCCCGCCACGTTGGGTGCGATCTGTTCCAGGGGCACGGCGAGGGGAGAAGGAATCCGACGCGCGGTCAGGTTGCCCAGGAAAATCGTGCCCAGCAGCAGCGCGACGGTGGTGGTCAATGAAAGGGAAATCGTTGGATTCATGCAGTTCGCTCCCGCTCAAGCAACGCATGCAATATGCGCGCGAACAAGTATAGTAGGCCAAAGCCGGCCACAAAGACCAGCCAGCCGGAAAAGGCATGATAGAAGCCTAGGGCAAATTCCTGGTTGTAGTCGGCAAGCAGCGCGGTTCCGGCCACGCGCAGAATGTTGACGCCGATTGCCAGCGGTATGGCGGCGGCGAACAGCACAACGCGGCTGGCCGTACGGGAGCAGAGCAGGTACCCTAGCAGCAGGCTGCCCACAATCAGGGCGGAAAGCGAATTCAATCCGCTGCAAGCCTCGGCGACGCCGAGGGAAACGCCGGCCAATTGAATGATATTGCCATCGCGAAATACGGAAACGCCAAAGCCCTGGGCGATTCGTGTAGCCAGGTCGGATGCCAGGAGTTGCAGCGGAGCAGCCAACGAGTTGTAGACCATGACCGGCAATGGAATCATGGTCGCCAGCAGGAGGAACGGAAACGCGAGCGTGCGAAGCCGGGGTAAGCCCCAAAAGGTCCATACCAGGCCGGCTAACAGGATGACGAAAGCAACGCGCATCATGAAAAATTCGGAGGCGAGCTTTCCAAGGAGGAACGAACCACAGGCAATCGCGATCCAGACCAGGCCGCGGCGGTCTGAAATGGCGGCATACGTAAGGGTCTGGCTTCGATTGATCCAGGATATGTAAAGCGCCAGCGGCGGCAGCAGCATGCCCTGGGACCAAGCCGGCTCATTCCACCAGTCGCGAGCCATGTCGATCAATACGGTCCCAAACAGGACCCACATCAAGGCGGCGACCAAGCCGATCTTGATCCAAAGGGCGTAGGGACGGGAGCGCCGCGGTGCAGCCGCGAGATGCTCCCCCGGTTTGCTCAAAATATCAGAAGCCATGCGAATAAGCCTAGGTAGCACGTTGACTTCCAACCCCGCTGCGGGCGTAGAGGGGTCTCGATACTGCCTTGCGGACCGCGAGCGACAATTCTTTACCTTATTTGACAAAAATTGTGAAGGAAGTGGTTGTCCACAGGCTTCCGTCGGCGGAAAATCGCCTTGGGCAGCGTGGTATGAAAAATGCGTAGGTGAAGGTCTGGACGGCGAACGGAAGGTATGGTGCAGACTAGAATGCGAAGGCTGCTCGCACAGATCGCGATTGCGACAGGCGTGATGGCAGGCGTCGGGGACGCACAGTCTCTGCTGGACCAAGTCAACTTCAAAGGCGCCTCTGTGGGCGGTTTCCGGCTGAACGGAATCTCCCTCTACTCCGGGTACTCTACTTCGGTGCTTCCGGTGGGGTTGGGGCAAACTGTCCCAAGCGGGGCGCAGGAACTAGGCGGGTCCGCCAGTTACGGAGTGAGCGCCAGTTTTGGCTGGCAACACCACCGGCAACGAACAGATTTTTCGCTGCTGTATTCCTTATCGTATGCGGGCATCGCCCGCTATTCCGATTTGAACGCGTTAAGCCACTCGCTTTCCATGACCGCAAGCCGGCAGTTGGCTCCCAAATGGACCTTTACTCTAGCTGGTACCGCCCAGGACGCAACGCTGGCCGAGTTTCTGTATCAGCCTTCCGCGCTGAGCGTGCTTTCGCAATTGCCGTCAACCTTTGACGATCTGGCGGCAGCATTCTCCATCGGCCAGTTCAGCAACGCCCAGATGGCATCCATGTTCACGGGCGCGAGTATGCAGGAGTCGCCGGCGCGCGGTTTATTGCTCGGCAACCGGGTTCTGAGTTATTCGGCGAATGCGGGGCTGAATTACGCGCGCTCCTCAAGGCTGAGTTTCCATTTTGCTTCTTTTTCGGCGGGCGGCCAAAACCGTCGAGGCGGGCAAGGCGGCATCCCGCAGGAGAAGTTTGTCCTACCCCGCAGCATCGGTATGAGTGCCGGAATGGGCCTGTCCTACGCCCTTTCCCCCCGCACGCAAGTGGGGTTAAGCGTGGACGAGAACCGGGTGGTCAATCGGTACCAGAACGTCTATACGACGAACGGTACCGCTTCGGTCGGACGCCGAATGGGGATGCGCTGGTTCCTCGGTGTCCACGGCGGTGGCTCATTCACACAGGCGATACAAGGCACCTACGGCACACCGGTGCCCCGGCAGGTCATTGGGGGTGGCTCCCTCGGTTTCCGGACTTACGCGCAAACGTTTGTAGCGTCCTATGACCGGACCAGCTCCGACACGTCCGGGTTCGCGGTGGGCACGAATACCACCGCGATGGGGAGCTGGAACTGGCGGCGGCCGGGTAGCCGGTGGACTATTTTTGCGAGCGCGGGACAGCATCAGATGAAAGGCACGGGGTTTGCAAACATATCGGGATGGGAGGCTTCGGGAGGAATTTCCGGAAGATTGAATACCCACACGACATTAACCGCGCAGTACGTGTATTTCAACAGTCGAGGTAATTATTTGGGGAACCTCAACAACATGATCGCTCACAGTGTCCGCCTTTCTCTGGGCTGGAGCCCACAGACTGCCGCAACGGCAGCGGGGCGCTAGGTTCCAATGATTCAGGTTTTCAACCAGTACGTGTCCGCCAAGAGCCTCATCCTCATGGTAGTCGAGGCTTTACTGATCGTCGTGTCCCTGATCTGCGCGGTGGAGTTGCGGTTTTGGAACAACCCCGCGGAGGTCTTGTCTTACCTGGTTTTTCCGGATTTTGCGATTCAGGCCGCCATTGTGGTTTTTGTGTGCATGGCGTGCTTCTATTACAACGATCTGTATGACCTCAGTACCGGCTACAGCGCCGTGGAGCGGGTGTTGCGGGTGGAACAATCGTTGGGAGCGGCGAGTCTGCTGTTGGGGCTGCTGTATTTCATGTTTCCGGGCCTGCTGTTGGGCCGGGGCGTGTTTATTATCGGAATGATTCTGGTCACCGTCCTGGTGATGCTGAGCAGAAAGTTTCTCGATAGGGCGTGGCTGCTGGCGGCCCCGGTGCAACGGGTAATGATCCTGGGGACGGGTCAACTGGCGCTGGAGTTGGCCCGGGAATTGACGCGCCGGGGCGACCTCAGTATGAAACTCGAGGGATTTGTCAGCGGCTCGACAGGCGGAGCCGCTGGAGAGACGGTCTTCGGGTATCCGGTTCTCGGTTCGACCAGCGAGATGGAGACCATCGCCAAGCAGCGTGCCATCACGAAAATCATTGTCGCTCTGGAAGACCGCCGTGGCGCGTTGCCGACCAGAGAATTGGTGACGCTGCGGGTTCAGGGCGTGCGTGTGGACGATGCGCCCACGGCTCTCGCGGCACTCACCGGACGCATCTCGCTTAGCGCTGTGAAGCCGAGTTGGTTCGTGTTTTCGGATGGGTTCCATAGGTCCAAATGGATTGACCTGCTGAAGCGAGTCTCGGACCTGGTTGTTGGCGCTATAGGCCTCGCCGTCTCGATGCCGATCATGATCCTGGTCGCACTAGTGGTGCGGCTTGAATCCAAGGGGCCGATCATTTTTCGGCAGACCCGGGTTGGCAAAATGGATAAATGCTTTGAGGTATTAAAGTTCCGGTCCATGAACGTCGACGCGGAGAAAGCGAACGGCGCGCAGTGGGCCAGCGAAAACGATCCACGGGTGACGCGAATCGGCCGGTTTCTGCGTAAGTACCGGCTGGATGAACTACCCCAATTCGTCAACGTGATCCGCGGCGACATGAGTTTTGTGGGGCCGCGTCCGGAACGTCCTTGCTTCGTCGAAGAGTTGCGGAAGACCATTCCGTACTACGATGAACGACACTCCGTGCGCCCAGGGCTTACCGGGTGGGCACAGGTGCAGTACGCCTATGGCTCATGCATCGAGGATGCTTTCAACAAGTTGGAATATGACTTGTTCTATTTGCAAAACATGTCCCTGACATTTGATTTGGCAATTATATTTCAGACTATCCGGATTGTGCTCGGCGGGCGCGGCGGAAGATGAAGGCCGGTCTTTTGGATTGCAGGACGGAACAGGAGTAAGACCATGAGATCCACAGTATCGTTGTGTCGCGACCTGATGATGGTCGCCATGCTGTTGGTGGTGCTAGTGTCCGCGGGATGCATGCGGTCCCCGGAGGCCAAGAGCGCTGCATATATCGAGGCAGGCAAGAAGCTGCTTGAGAAGAAAGACCCGGCACGTGCGATTCTGCAGTTCCGGAACGCGGCGCAGGTCAATCCGAAGAATGCCGAGGCCTACTATCAGCTCAGTCAGGCACTTTTGGCGGTCGGGGACCTCCGGGGAGGAGTGGCGGGCCTTCGCAAAGCGCTCGAATTGAATCCCAAGCACACGGCGGCGCAACTGCGGCTGGCGGACTTGATGACGAATGCCAGTGATCCGGAAGTGTTAAAGGATGCGCAACAGCGTTTGCAGGCGCTGCTGCAAGACGCCCCTGAGAATGCGGACGCCCTCCATTCGTTAGCGCTAACCGAGCTAAAGTTGGGCGAAACGGACGCTGCTGTGCAGCATCTTGGGCGTGCCATGGCCACCGCGCCGAAAGAATTGGTTTTTGCCGTCACGCTGGCACAGGCGAAATTGCAGCAGAAGGACTCGATGGGAGCTGAGAAAGTCCTCCAGAAAGCCTGTGAGGACTTCCCGAATTCGGCAGACGCGCCGGTTATTTTAGGCAGATTCTATGTGGGTCAGAACAAAGCCGCGCAGGCTGAAAAGTTGTTTCAGCGGGGTCTTACCATTGACCCAACTCACGTGGCGGCGTTGCTAAACCTGGCGACGCTGCAATACCAATTGGGTCGGAAGCAAGACGCGGAGCAAAGTTTCAAGCGGCTATCTGGCTTGCCTGACAAGACTTACAGGCCAGTATATGCGAACTTCCTCTTCCAGGAGGGCCGGCGGGACGAGGCGGTCGCGGAATTTGAGAGGCTGGTAAAACAAAGTCCCGACGACAGGACCTCACGGACCCGTCTGGTGGCAGCATACCAAGCCGCGAACAGGGTGCCGGATGCTCAAAAGATCTTGAGTGACGCCATGAAGAAGAATCCCAAGGACCTGGATGCCCTCCTGCAGCGCGGGGAGCTTTTCCTGGCTGCTGGAAAATATCCAGAGGCGGAAGCGGATCTTAACAAGGTGGTTCACATGAACGCGGACTCGCCGGCGGTACACTTTGCGCTGGCGAAGCTCCACCAAGCCAGAGGTGCGGCACCGCGGCAGCGGCAGGAACTCAGCGAGGTATTGCGGCTGAATCCGGTTCTGTTGCAGGCCCGGATCGAATTGGCCAAGTCGCTGATCAGTGACAATGCCGGGCAGGCCGCGGTCGACGTTCTGGAAGCGGCGCCGGCAGACCAGAAGAATCTAGTCGCAGTCGCCGAGTTGCGGAATTGGGCACTTCTTCTTCAAGGGAAGGATGCCGAAGTTCAAAAGGGAGTTAACCAGGGACTGGCCACGGTGCGAACTCCAACCTTTCTCATGCAAGATG
>JANYAH010000234.1 GCA_025361425.1 Candidatus Solibacter sp.
AGGCCAGTGGCCTGCAATCTTGGGTACATTGGCGCTGGAGTTGTCCGAAGTTTCTGCGGCAAAGCTTTCACGAGTTTGCCGCCCAATCGATTCTCCACTGCGATTGGGCAGAGGCCTACTACCGAGCGCAACGCGACGACAGCAACAAATCCCACCACGCTGCCGTCAGGTCGCTGGCCTACAAATGGATTCGCATCGTCTTCCGTTGCTGGCAGGACCACACGCCCTACGATGACACGGAGTACGAACTCGCCTTGAAAACCCGCAACGGAGCTCCGGCGCAGCCGAAAACATCGGGTCGTTTCGAGCTGCCGATCCGGTGGACTTCCTGTGGAAGCTTTCAAAAACTCGCTCTGAAAAACGAACAAAAAACCAAAGAGACCCTTGACTAGACCCCTCAGATGTCTGGTCGGGCTCTTACTCTGAGGGTGAACTCGTACCCCCGGTGCTTGGTTTCTCTTCTCGGCGCTCTCTGCGTCTCTACGCGGAAGGGCCTTCCCCGATGAGCGGCTCCTTACGCTATTTTCTTCTGGTAGCTCCGTGCCAACTCCATGTATACCCCGAGATCGCGATCTAAGTCCGCCTGCGTCCCATCGAAGTAGAAATTGCGGATCGGCAGCCCGCCCAGATCGCGGCTGATGCGCGGATAAATCGCTTCGCACACGATGCCGTTCATGCACGTGAACGGGCTGATGTCGATGATTCCCGCCGCGCCCTTCTTCGCCAGGTACACCACCTTACCCACATTCAGCACCATCTCCCCGAACGCGCCCTCGCGCGGCAGATACGGACGCGCACATTCCAGCACTTCGTAGATATCGGGCTCCTCACGGCCCACGAAATCCTCCTGGAACGGTTCTACCAACACGTGCTCGTCGTGCTTCTGCACGCGCTTGCGCACCCACGCGCCCAGCGCTTCCAATGTCCACAACCGTCCTTCCAACTTCAATTTCCGGAAGTGCTCTGAGTTGGTGTACCAGATCCACTCCACGATATCGCTCAGCCACGCCTCGGCGCCGTATTGTTCCAGAGCCGCCACCAAATTGTCGTTGCTGAACGTATTCAGCCGGCAGAATATCTCGCCGACGATCCCGATCAGCGGCTGCGATTTGTCGCGCCGCGCTTCCAGCTTCCGGAAACGGTCGCGGCAACGCACCATGCAATCGCGCAGCGCCTCCAACTGCACGCCGGGATCGACGGGCGTTTGTTCCAGTGTGCGGCAGAGATCGGCCAGCGAATCTTCATAGGTCTGCTCGCTATCCCCGCGACGTTCTTCGTAGGGTCGCCACATCAGCAGCAGCTTCTGCAAAAGGTCTGCGGCCAGCAGCGCACGCCAACCGGTGCGTACGAATGCGCCGGCCAGCGTCCCCAGGCCATCGTACGCGTTCTGGCTGGTGGGAGAAAGAATCTCCACTTCGGCGTACCCATTGGCGTCCAGAATCTGCCGCAGGTACGGCGCGTATTGCCCGAAGCGGCACGGACCCTGCGCCGTCGGCATGAAGAGCGCGATCTGCTTCTTGTCGATTGCCGGGTTCTCCACCACCTTCATGAAGTCGCCCACCGTCACTTTCGCCGGATAGCATTCGTCGCCCGACGTGTACCGCGCGCCCAGTTCGCGCGTGCGATTGTCGGATGGCGGTGTCGGCTCGGCCTCCAGGCCAATTGCGCGGAACGCGCTGGCGAAAGCGCGCGCACTGCCATAAGCCATCGGCGGAATGTAGATGCGCTTCCCCTTTAGTGGATGGTCGCCGTTCTTCCTGGGGGCGCTGCTTGAGGTGTCGCTTGGGGCACCGCTCGCGGCAACTCCGTCGTAGGTTGGTAACATCGCAGAATTCCTTTGCTGTCGAGGTACGCTTCGCAGCGTGTCATGTAGCCGGCATCGTTGCCGTGGCCGTCAAACTGCAAAATCAGCAGCGGCGCACCGGCGGCTTCCCGCGCGAAGTGCTTGATGTAGCTGTCCGGCCCGCACTTGAAGTTGGTCAGATAGATCATGTGCAGGTTCGGCTTCTGCGAGGCGATGCGCGCGGCCTCCAGAATCTTGCGGCCCGAGATCCAAAACATGTTGGCGTGCATTTCAGAGAGCGGCTCGTTCCCGGTCACCAGAAAATCCAGCGGGATCACGTTCGCCCCGTAGCGGTGACGCAGTTTGCGCGGGATGTCGCAGTTCACTCCGCGATCGTACATATTGTACCCGCGCCCGGCCAGCACGATCCCGGGTTCGCCGCTCGAGTCCAGTGCGGCCAACGCCTTGCGCCCGGCCTCGATCAGGCTTTCCTGGAACTTGCGCTGCTCCGTATACGCCGCGTCCACCGCGCGGTCGCTCGCACGCCTTGTCACACCCACGCGCCGCATCGTCTCGGCCAGTGCTTTCTTGATCTGCTCCGGGCCCAGGCGGAAATGCAGCGTGGGCGTCAGGAATTTCTGCGCATGCGCCTCTAGTCCCGGCGCCGATTTCAGCACCCACGGCAGCGTCTGGTTCCACGGGCAATAGTGCGACGCGCAGCCATCCTCACCCGCCTCCGCATCCGCCATCACCGGCAGCCACACGTAGTCCACACCCGCGCTGGTCAACGCCTGCACATGCCCGTGCGCCACCTGCACCGGATAACACGGCTCGGCCACCGAGAGTTCTATCCCGCCCGCCGAAATCCGAGGATCGGTCACCGGCGAGAGTACCGTCTCCAAGCCGAGTTCCGCAAAATATCGTTTCCAGAAAGGCAGCCGGTCCAGCATCGACATGGCGCGCGGCAGGCCGATCTTGAACTTCCCGCCCACCGCCGTGGGCAGCGCTTCGAGCAACCCTTCGCGGTAGGCGAACAGGTCCTCGATCACCGGCTTACGCCCGGTCGTCGAAGGCTTGCGAAACTTGTCGGAGCATTTGTCGCCCCAGAAGCTCTTCTGCCCCTCGATCACGAATTCCTTCATGTCGCACAGGTTGCTGCACGCCTTGCACACGAAATCGCGCGTGGTCAGTTCCAGCTTGTGCAGATCGTAGCCGCGGAAGCGGCTCGCCCCCTGCGTCGCCACGTGCCAATGGCGCGCGATCAGCGCCATCCCAATCGCGCCCATCACGCCGTTATATGGCGGCACCGTAATCTTCTTGCCCAGCAGGCTCGCAAACGCCGCCGTCACCGCGTCGTTGTACGCCGTGCCCCCCTGGAAGTAGATCACCTTACCGATCTTGCGCCCGCGCACCACGCGATTCAGGTAGTTCAGCGCGATCGAGTACGCCAGCCCCGCCACCAGGTGGGGCACCGTCTCGCCCTTGTGCATCCAGCCCGTGACGTCGCGCTCCATGAACACCGTGCAGCGCTCGCCCAGCCGCGTGGGGTTCTGCGCGCTCAGCGCCAGGCGCGCGAATTCCCCCTTGATGCTGATGCCGAGTTTTTCCGCCTGCTCCTCCAGGAAAGAGCCCGTGCCCGCCGCGCAGGCCTCGTTCATGGCGAAATCCACCACCACTCCGTTCTCGATCGAGATGAACTTCGAATCCTGCCCGCCGATCTCGAAAATCGTGTCTACCGGCTCGCCGCCCAGTGTGCTGCTGATGTGGATCGCCCCCGTCTTGTGCGCCGTAATTTCATCGTTCACCACGTCCGCACCCACGAACTCCGCGATCAGTTCGCGCCCGCTACCCGTGGTCCCCACGCCGCATACTTTCAGGCGGCTGCTCCAGATGCGCTCCACTTCGGCCAGTCCCTGCTGCACCGCTTCGATCGGCCGCCCCGCCGTGCGCAGATACACGTCGTGGATCACCGTGCCGAACTCGTCGATCACTACCACGTTGGTCGATACCGACCCGATATCCAGGCCCAGATACGCCGCGATGGGCTGGTCATTGGGGGGCGGTATGTAGACCGGCACGCGGTCGCGCAGTTGCACCACGTTCTCCGTGGAGAGCGGCTTCGTGTCCTGGATGCTCTCTTCCACATCGTGCTGGCGCAGGCGGTGTACATCCAGAATGGAACGTTTGCGCTGCTCCCCGGCCTCCAGAATCGCCGTCCCAATGGCCCCGCACCAGGCATATTCCTCCGGCACGAAAAGCTGTTCCGGGCTCAGCGAGAAGGCCTCGCGCAGCGCCCTTACCACTCCGGCATTCTGCGACACGGCGCCGATCAGCGCCACTTGCGCCGCCACCGGCCGCCCCTTCACCACCGAACTCTTGAAGTTGCGCGCCACCGCATCGCACAGCCCACGCAGAATCTCCGCCGGCGAATATCCCTTCTGCTGCGCGTGGATCATGTCGCTCTTGGCGAACACGCTGCACCGTCCCGCGATCCGTGCCGCGCAACCCGCGCCGCACACCAACTCGCCCACCTCTTCCACCGAGTACTGCATGCGCAGCGCCTGCTGATCCAGAAAAGATCCCGTACCGGCCGCGCACTCCCCCGAGCGGTCGTAATCCTGGATCCCGCCGTTCTCCAGGCGTATGTACTTGGAGCTCTCGCCGCCCAGTTCGAATACCGTGCGCACCTGCGGGTACCAGGTGGCGATCATCCGCGCGATCGCCTTGAATTCGTTCTCGAAAAAGAGACCCAGCACCTTGGCGATGGTCCGGCTGCCGCTGCCCGTCAACCGTATGCCTTCCACGCGGTCCTCGGGGATGATTTGGTACAGTTCGCGCAGCAGATCGTAGGTGGATTGGATCGGGCTGCCCGAGATGCGGCGGTAATCGGAGAGTAGCAGCGGACAGTCGTCCAGCGAGATCAGGCGGAACTCCGGATGCGCCGAGCACACCGATTCCAGGGTCGCCCGGTCCGCCGGTTTGCCTAATGCGGCGAGCTTAAGACTGATAGCTCCGATGTCCAGACCGATATTAATGCCCATTTTGGTCCAGTTTCACTCAAAAGCGCCGCAAGTTCAAGCAAAACAGACCTAAATAGGTGATTTGTGCATTTACCTGCTGCTAAGCGAGGTTGAGTGGGGCAGGCCCCAAGTGTCGTCGTGCGCGGCGCCCAGCTTTTCCCGCGCACGCGCGACGCGCGCCAGGACACGGTCGCAAGCCCACGCCAACGGCCTAGCGGACTTGAAAATTACCCTCGTCAAACAGTACGACCTGCGCGGCTCGCCGGTATTGCGGTCGGCCAGGAAGGTGACGATGCGCCGCTAAGAAGCGCTTCATACTGGAACTTGTACGCCGCGCCGGGCCGCCATCGCGCGGCGATAAGCCAGGCCCGCCGAAACCACATCTTCGATGGCCAGCCCAAGCGACTTGAAGAGCGTGACCTGCTCGGCGTATTGCCGCCCGGTCTTCGTGCCGCCGGCCACCTCGCCCAGTTCGGCGTGCAGGTGCTCGGGGCCGATTAGTCCGTCCTCAATGGCGAGCAGGATGTCGCCAGCTTCCTGCATCGCGGCGGCGCGCGAATCCGCCACCACCAGCGCACGCGCGACCAGCCGGGGATCGGTCTCGCGGTGGGTCGGGCGGCAGGCGCCGACGGCGATCACGTGGTACCGGGCGCCACCCACGCGTCTTCGATTACTGGCGTGATCGAGGAGGTGGCCAGCACGACCACATCGCCAGCAGCGCGCCCGATGCCGGGTCGAAAAGTACGATGGCAGCCTGATGCGATGGCAGACCCTTGGCAGTGTTCCCAGGGACTACGGTGACCAACTTCGTCCCGAGAAAAAAGGATCGAAAAGGGCTTACGGACGGATTATACGAGTGATTCCGGAGGAGGTGTATCGCAACCTAGGCAGATTGACGAAACAACCACCGTAGTCGGCTATCCACCGCCTTTTATAGCCGACGACAGCAGCTCGCACCATCAGTTACCTTGAATTCCCTCG
>JANYAH010000250.1 GCA_025361425.1 Candidatus Solibacter sp.
CGTCGACGCCGGGGTACGCCCGCTGGAATTGGAACCCGCCAGCGTGGACGACGTCGCCGGCGCTGCCAGGCCCAACGATCTGCGCACACTCATAGGACCGGCGGCCGGCGTGGTTCGCGTCCGCAGCCTCGTCGTTGAAAACAACGAAGTCGCCCCCCCGGAAGACGCGGGTCGTGTTCGTGTTGACGGTGCAGTTGACCGTGGCAGGATCGGTGGCCGCGTCCATCGCCGCGTCAATGCTGGCCCAGAGATCGGTGGCGAGCTCGTCGACGTAGTACAGCCCGAGGGTGATCTCGGTGGCACCCACCACGTTCGTGTTGCCGGAAGCATCGGGCTGGACCACGATGTTGTCCGCGACGTACGTGCCGTAATCGGTGAGGGTGGGTGTGCACTGCACCACGCCTGGCACGCCAGTGTCCTGCAGGTTTTCGTCCGGAACCGGTGTGGCCACAACGTCGGCAGGCTTCGGGCCGGCGACCAGATCGTACATGGAGTCCGTGGTCGTGCGGCCCTGAATGTCGATGGAGTAATCCTTGTTGAGCTTCCAGGAAGACACGCGGAACTCGCCCGAGCCGCCCGGCATGTCCGTATGCGTCATCGAGCACACCATGCCCGGCTCTGTGTTGAGGGCCAGGACCGTGGTCCGGAAGACCAACTGGCGCGCGGCTTTCCACTCTGCGGCCGACGTTCCGCCCAACTCCTCGCGCAGCCGGATACTGATGATCCGGGCGGCTTGCGACTTGGTGCAGGTGCCGGAAAGGTTGACGTTCGACTTCAGGAACAGCGGTCCCGCCGCGCCGCCCAGGAGCGTGGCGCGATCGATATCATAGACGGTGACCGAGTTGTTTACGAACTTGTAATCCTGGTCCGCGAAGTTGGCGGTGAGGTGGTCGAACGACGGCTTGAGCGGGGCCAACTGGAGGGAATTGAAGACGATGTTCCCAATGGTGAAGGCCTCGACCGTCGAGGAATTCACCCGCACGCCGATCTTGAGCTTGCCGAACGAAAACGTGTAATACCCCAGGCAGTTCATCAGCACTTCCTGGAGCCAGTCGCGGAGCGGCTTCTCCTCCTGCAGCGTGCCGCGGAACTTGAACTGCGTCTCGCTGCCCGCGCCGACGAGCGCGGTCACCTGCTGGTTGCAGACCGCCGCCGCGTCGATGGCGGCTTGCACGTCGAAGAACGTCTCCGCGAGATTCAGCTGCGCGGTGGTGGCGTTCACTCCCAACCGGAGCCCACGCGCCCGCAGCAGCATGTTGATGGCGATCCAAACCGGATTCACCAGGGGCGGGCCGAAAACCCGCACGCCAGGCGAGGTCCACACCCACCCGCTCATTCCCGTCTGGACGTAGGCCACCATCGCGTGATCGCCGGGTCTGGTGAGTTGCAGGCCCTTGGTGTCGCTGCGCCGGATCACGAGGAACGCGGTTCCGGCCGCGTAATTGTCCTTGAAGGTCGAGTTGCCGGAGAAGATCTTGCGCCAGTCGCCGCCCGTAGTGTTCCCGGATTGGTCGAGTGAGAACCAGTCGCCATCGGCCGCAGGGTCCGCGCCCAGGACCTGGCGGATGCCGTATCTGGGCTGGTTGGGCCAGCCATGCTGCGCTTGGCCGTCGAGCGTGCTGCCGACGAAGACGACGCCGGTGCTGCCCATGGCGACCGGATTCCCGTTCAGGTCTTCGTAGTGCGCGGCGGTGTAAGAGATGAGAGGTCCTTCCCCCACGATCCCCAGCGCTTCGTAGAAGTCGCTCTCGTCGCGGCCCGCCGCCACCTTGCAGTTCACCGGCATTTCGCTGTCGGTGTAGATCTCCGGGATGACCTGGTCGTAAATGGAATCGGCGACCAGCGAAACACTGGTGATGCTTGACCGTCCGAAGCCGAACACGCCGGTGGAGTTGTCCTTGATGGTCACTCCCTGCGGCTCGGCGACCACCGCGCCGTAATACCGCTTCATGCCGTGCGCCAGGCAGCCGTTGGCAGTGTCGTATCCCTTGTCGCACTTGCTGGCGTCGGCGGATGGGAAGTGGACCAGATCGAGCGCGCCCGCCGTCGAGTACGGGCACGCGCCGACGTTGAACGCCTTCCAGCACGAGCGGGACACCTTCCGGGTCGGGTAGGGGAGATTCAGTTCGTACAGGCCGTCCGCGGCGGTGACCTTGAACTCCGCGCCGGAATCGAACTGCCAGTTGATGATGTCGCCCTTCCACAGGTCGAGCTTGATCTGCTGCCCGACGTGATAGAGCGAGAATTCGATGGCCGCGCGGAACATGTCCACGTCGTTCGCCAGATCGCGCATCACGCGGTCGGCATTGCCGAAGGTGAAGGTGGCGTCGTCGGCCTCGTTCCCCATGCCCTGCGAGATGCCATCGAAATCCACCAGGCGAGGCAGGTACAACTGCGCGCCGATGGTGCAGCGACGGTCGGAGAGATAGATGGCGGGGTAGCCGCTCTGGAGTGGCTGGATCTTGATGAGCGGAATCATCTGCTGCACCTGCGACAGCAGAGCGTCCTTGAGGGCCTGCGGCGGGAACCGGGTCACCGTCGAGGCGAGCGGGTAGGTGGGGTTCGAAGCCGGGATCTCGACCAACGTGACGCCCAGGCTGCAGGCGTGGTCCGCGAGCATTTCCCAGGACAGCGGCTCGTTGGCGAAGCGGCAGGTGTAGGCGGTGGTACCGTTGCCATCGTCGTTGGGCGCGTTGTAGGTGAAAGCGCCGTAAGGACCATACTTCGACTCCCAAAAGTCGCGGAGCGTGCGACGGTCAGCGTCGCGCAGGAAGGCGCGCCGCACGGTGAAATGCTTTGCGCCCGCGCCCAGGAGGAAGCGCTGCTCGATCTTGGCGTTGCCGCTCCCGAACTGGTGGATGGCCACGTCCGGACGGCTGGACCGCCCGAAGGGGTAGTCCGCGACGATGGGGAAGGTGCCGGAGGCAACGATGTCCGGAACCGCGATGTTGCCGATTTGGTCGGGCATGAAGCAGCCTGACAGTCTACGTTTTCAATTGGGGTAACGCTGCGATTCAGGACAGAGGGGATGACCGACTACTTCTGGCCATCATCAGAAGATTCAATCGAATCGGCGAGTGAGACGAGCAATACCTGATACAGATTCCAGATAAAAGACTTCAGCTTCAATAACAGCAGAACGAACCATGCACCCCAGCATACAAAGATAATCAACGCGGAGCACCGCGCCACATTTGGGAGGATCGCAGCCATCCACCGGTACAGCCAATCGAATGCACCCCCCCTGCTTCCAAGGACGAAGAATCCAAAGCACCAGAAGAGAAAAGCTGTGTAATGTACGAAAACGTCAATGAACACAAAGAAGATGAACTTCAATTGGCTTAGCTCCGGCTGTTCGGATTTGCCAAGGAGCAACGGCAATGCGGTGCTGGGCTTAAGTAACGTGAACAAGACGGAGAATCCAGCTAAGAGGAAGCCCAGTATTGTCGATGCGTACGCGATCCCCACTTCGGCCCACTTTCCAAAGACATCGAAGATATTTAGGGTTGGCAGACCGTACGACCGACCGAGCTGCGTTACGTAGCTGAGAACGGCAAAAATGGAGAGCACCGCGAGCGTACAAGCAAGCGTGATCCTGTTGAACCTGTTCTTGAGTACGGACGGCGCTGACTTGTAGACCGCCCAGAGGCTTTTCTCTTTGAGCAGTTCGTTCAATGCTTCAGTCAAATCCATCACTGTTCCAAGTCTTGTCGCAATTGCTGGATCTGTTCAACATTCGGCTGCGCCGCATCCCGAGCAAGGACCCCTTGCGCAAGCTGGTTCTCGTACACCTGGATTAGCCGCTGCGCTCGGAGCCGCGGGTCGTCCGGAACATCTTCAATAGGAACACGGAGCTTCACGTTGTCATTGTTTCCAGTCACGACCGAACCATCCTCCGACTTGCCCACAATGCGAATAGTTTGGTTGCCGGTAGCAGCGCCGGCATGAATCTGCTCCACGGCTTGAGTCTTGTCGAGCCCAGCAGGGCTTTCGTGCGCCAACATTGTCTTCCGCGCTCGTAATTCTGCCCTCACCTGCCGGATCTGTCGATAGAGGTCACTACTCTGTAGCTCTTGATTGGTGTCGAGAATCTGCAGCTCAAACCGGGTTAGGGTCTGAAATGTAAGAAGGAATTCCTCGATACTGCCCTTGCTCGCCTGCGGCACCAGATCAACGGTCGGGTGGGGGAAGTCTATCAGCAAGTGCTTCTTTGGGATCGGATTATCGGCAGCTTTGCTTTGCTGATGTAATGCGTTGATGTAAGCCCAGTGGCTCTTGCGCAGAAATGCCCTTACGGTGGAACCGAACGCTCCGAGGGCCGGAGCGTGGGGTGTTTCTGGCAGGTAAATGACCTTGTGATTGTTGAGCACGAAGACAAAAAACGCCGATGGCGCAGACTCAATCGCCTCCTCGTTGGGCACAAGCCCAACCTCCTCTTCAAAAACCTGGGTGCGCCTGAGCACTGTGTTCTTGATGAACCTGCCATGAACAACGAGTAAAGGAACTGGCGAGTCCGGATCAAAGACATTCTGGTACTCACGGAGTTCGGTCTGATAGAAGAAATACTGGGTATCCTCGCCAGACTTACGGAGCAGCGTGTGATCCAGAAACGCAGGCAGCACGATTTCACGTGCGAGGTCGAGGAGGACCTTCGTCTCTCCAAATCGACAGATCAGGTTCGCAAAGGATATGCTATTGGTCTTCATGCTCCGCTCGCCCACTGTCCTTCGTTGACAGGCGATTGTTCCATTGAAGCCGTTAGTCTATCGCAATGCGTGGTTTAGGGTTCGAATGCACCCCCTAACAACTCATTTTTGAACTTCTTTGAACCTTCCTCTTGGGCGATGCCCGGTGGGGCGTTACCCAGCCGTCGGCGACCGGACACCGTCTAGCGATCATCTGACGGTGGCCGCGATCTCCGGGGCCGTGATGCCGCCAATATGCTCGGACATGCTTTGGTTAGGTCGCGGGTGTGATGCTAAGGTTGCCGCCCGCCGCGTCCTGGATCGCCGCCACCTTGTCGGTGGGGCTGCAGATGAAGTACTCGGGCAGCTTGGCGGGCAGAAGCATCGAGTTTGCCGTCGCGGTGGGGTTCGCGCCGAAAGCGATGTGGCAATCGGTGGTCGACACAACGCGCACCACTACGCACCCGAGCGTGGCGCTCTGAACCGACGAAGCGGCGTATGCGAGAACCTGTGCGGCGCCTGGCTTGATGGCCGGGAACGCACTGCCGGGAACGCCGCAAACTGCTGTGATCTTGCCGGTGACCATTTTCGATTACTCCTGAGACTCGCCGCTATGCGAGTTCCAACAATTCGATTTGAACGTCGGACCTTCCTGGTCCGCAGGACTGCTGCCAATCGCCGTTGAACCGGACGGTATACCGGCCGACGGTGGCCGCGCCGGTCGGATCGTATGAAAACTTCGGATTGGTGTCGTACGGGTCGTAGTAGTAGAAAGGCTCGGCGGACCCGTTCCGTGCGTCGAAGAAATTCCGCAGCGCGACCAGGGCGGCGGGCGTGAGGCGCTTCGCCTGCCGCCACCGCCGCCTGCTGTTACTCGCTTGCACCGACCGTTGCGACTCTCCGTTCTTGTATTCGTTCTCGATCAGCGGGTACGCCCGCTCATGGACGAACGACTTGCAC
>JANYAH010000278.1 GCA_025361425.1 Candidatus Solibacter sp.
ACTGACGCGGTCTCCGGGCCATATGCAGGACTGGGTGCGCGCCTGCAAGGGCGGCGATCCGGGATGTTCCGACTTCAGCATCAGCGCTCCTTACGCCGAATGGCTGGCGCTGGTGGCGATCGCGCTGCACGTTCCCGGGAAACTGGAGTGGGACAGTAAGAATCAGCGCTTCACGAATAGTGTGGAGGCCAACAAGTTCGTCAAGCCGGTGTTTAAGAAGGGTTGGGAATTGAAGCTCTGACGGATATCTGCTTGACTCAGGCGATCCCTCTGGCACGGCTTCGTGGGGCGCGATTGGTGAAGTTTGCGCGGCGGCTTCTAAAGAACTTACCCGGCGGTGAGATGCTCCACCAGGCGCGCCAGTCCTTCCCGGAAGATCTCCGGGGCGGTCAACAGGCTGATTACGAGATAGGCTTCGGTCTCGAAATCGTAGAAGAACCCGGGCTGCACCAGGACGTCGGCGTGCTCCAGCAATGCAAGCGTCCATTCCTCTTCGCTATGGATACGCGGCACCTGGAGCGTGATGTACCAGCCGCCTTCCACCGTCAGGATGTTGGCCACGGAGCCGGCCAGGGCGGCGCGTGCAAAGGCGAGGTTGGCCGACGCGCGCTCGCGGATCTGGCGCTGTACCGTGTCGCCCGCCGCCAGCAAACGCGCGGCGGCGCACTGCACCGGCGTGCTCACCGAGAGGTAAGTGTCGGCCACCCACTCCAGCTTCTCCCACGCTTCGGTGCGCAGGGCCGGCGGACCGCTCACCACCATCCAGCCCAGCTTCATCTGCGGCAGACCTGCCACCTTGGAAAGGCCGCTCATGGAGAACGCCAGGCACTCTTCGACGCCGGCCAGCGTGGCCGCGCGGTCGGGATCTTCGCAGAGTTTGTAGTCGGCGAAGACTTCGTCGGAGATCAGCGCCACTCCGCGCTGGGCGCAGAGAGCGGTGAGCGCGCTTAATTCCTCCCGCTTCACGAAGCTTCCGGTGGGGTTGTTCGGATTGACCAGCACGATGGCGCGCGTACGCGGCGTAAGCGCCTTGGACACAGAGTCCAGATCGAGGCTCCAGCCGCCGTGATACACCAGCGAGTACTGGCGCACCCTCACCGATTCCATGTCCGCCAAAAACTGGAACAGCGGGTAAGAGGGGCGCGGCACCAGAATTTCGTCGCCGGGATTGGTTAGCAGCTTGAACAGGTAGGCGTAGGCCTCGCTGGTGCTTGCCGTTAACAGGATGCGCTCCACCGCAACGGCGTGCCCGCGCGCCGCGTAGTAGGCACTCACCGCCTCGCGAGCGACGGGCGTTCCCGCGGGGGCGGGTTCATAGGCCAGCATGCGCTGGTCGGCGAACGCATGTACGATTTCGTCCGGATAATACAGGCCGGCGTGCGTGGGGTTGGATTCCGTCAGGTCGAGGATGCGCGCCCCCGCGGCGCGTTTAACGGCGAGGGCCCGGGTGAGGCGGTTGGGCCGCGGGTCCCAATGGAAACGGGAGGAAAACATGGTGTCCCCCGATTGTAGCGGGCCGCGGCAGCCCATCGCCCGGCGCGTGATATGTTGGACTCAATGGCAAACGAGAACCCGTTCCAGGATCCGCTCCGTTTTGACCGCCAGATCCCAGAGTGCGTCATCGTCATCTTCGGCGCCAATGGCGACCTGACCAAGCGCAAGCTGCTGCCCGCGCTTTACCGGCTCGCCTTCGACCGCCGGCTCTCCGCGGGATTCGCCATCGTCGGCATCTCCCGCACACCCCTTTCCGACGATGAGTTTCGCGAAAAGATGCGCGCCAGCGTGGAGCAGTTCTCCGAGGACACCAAGCTCGACAACGACGTGTGGGCGGCATTCGCGCGCGGTCTCTACTATGTGTCCGGCGATATCGGCGACAAGGGGCTCTATGGACGCCTCGGCGAAAAGCTGGGGCAGATCGAAAACGAGCGCCACACCGGCGGCAACGTGCTGTTCTATCTTTCGACGCAGCCCAGCCAATACGCGCCGATCGCGCACGGCATCGGCGTGGCGGGTCTGGGTAAGGGAAGCGGCTGGCGGCGTCTGGTGGTCGAGAAGCCCTTCGGGCACGACCTGGCCAGCGCCCGCGAACTAAGCGACCGGCTCCACGAAGTCTTCGACGAAACCGCCGTCTACCGCATCGACCATTACCTGGGTAAGGAAACCGTCCAGAACATACTGGCCTTTCGCTTCGGCAACGGGATCTTTGAGCCGCTGTGGAACCGGCGCTATGTGAACCACGTGCAGATCACAGGCGCGGAATCCATCGGCGTGGAAGGCCGCGGCGCCTATTATCAGGAGGCCGGCGCGCTCGACGACATGATTCAGAATCACCTGTTGCAGGTGATGGCGACCATCGCGATGGAACCGAGCGCCAGTTTCCAGGCCACCAGCGTGCGCGACGAGCGCTCCAAACTGCTGCGCTCGATTCGCCCGATGACCCCGGACGAGGTCCGCCAGAACGCGGTGTCCGGGCAGTACGGACCGGCGCGCATTGGCGGCAAGGATGTCCCCGGCTTCCGCCAGGAGGAGGGCGTGGACCCTAACTCGCAGACCAACACTTA
>JANYAH010000280.1 GCA_025361425.1 Candidatus Solibacter sp.
ACTCTTGTCTCATGCAAGATGAGCCTGAAGCGGGCCCTGGATTCTCATACAAGATGAGCCTGAAGGCGAGTAGCGAGATGCTGGGAGTTGATCATCAGCATGGACGATTCACAAGCAAGCAGCCTGGAGCAGATTCAGGCGTTTCTGGCCGGGAGTGCACCCGTCCAGTTTGTCGGGCAAGGACGCGAAGAAGTGTACGGTTGGGCGGAGAAGACCCTGGTGCGGCACGAGTACGCCAGCCTAGGGAAAGCAGAGAAGGGACTGGTGCGGCGCTACATGGCGCAGATGACCGGCCTGAGCAGGGCGCAGATAACGCGTCTGATCACCTGCTACCGCACGACGGGGCAGGTGCAAGCAGCTGTGTATCAGCGCACGAAGTTCGCGACCCGCTACACGGCCGCCGATGTGGGCCTACTGGCTTACGTCGACAAGGCTCATGGGAACCTGAGCGGGCCGGCGACGCGGCGAATCCTGGAGCGCGAGTACGAAGAATATGGGCAAGCGGCGTACGCGCGCCTGGCCCTAATTTCGGTGGCGCATCTGTACCGGCTGCGCAACTCGGCAGCTTACCGCAAACGCAATACGAGTTATCAGCCGACGCGGCCCACGCCGATCCCGATCGGCGAGCGGCGCAAGCCACAGCCGAACGGCACACCCGGATACCTGCGCATCGACACGGTGCATCAGGGCGATCAAGATGGCCGCAAAGGCATCTATCACATCAACGCCGTGGATCAGGTAACGCAGTGGGAAATCGTGGCGGCGGTCCCGCAAATCTCCGAATTCTGGCTGATTCCGGTGCTGGAAGCCATACTCATGCAGTTCCCGTTTGTGATTCTCGGCTTTCATTCCGACAACGGCAGCGAGTTCATCAACTACACTGTGGCGCGGTTACTGAGCAAACTACTCATCGAACAGACCAAGTCGCGGGCGCATCATACCGGCGACAACGGGTTGGTGGAATGCAAGAACGGCGCCATCATTCGCAAACACATTGGATTCGGCTACATCGATGCGCGTCACGCCGAGGCGATGAACGTATTTCATCGCCAGCACCTCAACCCTTACATCAACTTCCATCGTCCGTGCGCGGTGCCCAAGATCCTCACCGAAGCCAACGGGAAGCGGCGCAGGGTGTACCTGCGCTGGGCGACCCCCTTCGAACTATTCCAGGAAGTACCGCAATGCGAAGGCCTACTGCGCTCCGGCGTGACGTTGGCAGGCCTGAAACTCTTTGCGGGGAGTCAGACCGACACGGAAGCGGCGCTCGCCATGCAACGCGCCAAACGAAAACTGCTGAGCAGTATCCGAGCACAACAGACCGCATGAGAACGCGCTTCCTTGTGCCTCCCGCTGGTCGGCGATTCACCGTCTCTACTGGTCGGGCGAACACCAACACTAAGACAAAACACAAAACCTTCCTTAGAAGGAAAAACCAACCAAAGTGCGTAGCCTCCGAGTGCCTCCCGTTGGTCGGCTCGGGGACTTTAAAACCATCACAAAGGAGAACCGCATCCCGAACTACTGATACCTCCGTTCAGGCTCATCCTTCGATGAGAATATGCTGTGCCGCGGGTCGCCTACACAGTACCTACGCCGCTCCCAGCCTGCGGTGATCTTTCAAGATACAGCGGTCCATCACCACGGTGAGGCCCGCTTCCCTGGCCCGGTGCGCGGCGTCTTCGTGAATCACGCCTTCCTGCATCCAGATCACCTTCGCGCCCTTGCGGATCGCCGCTTCCACGATCTCCAGGACGAATTCCGAGCGGCGGAAAATGTCCACGATATCTATGGCTTCGGGGACCGCATCCAGATCCGGGTAACTGGTTTCACCCAACACTTGCTTCTCCATCGGGTTCACTGGAATGATGCGGTAGCCGGCGCGTTGCATGTACTCGGCCACGCCATAACTCGGGCGGAAGCGCTTTCCCGAGAGGCCGACCACCGCAATGGTTCGGGCGTTGCGGAGGATGTCCGAAATCTGGTTCATACGGCTTTGGACTCGCTGGAGCGCTTGATGGCGTGCTTTAGCTTTTCAACTTCCTCATCGGTCAGATAGCGGAAGGTTCCAGGTTTTAGCGAGCCGAGGTCGAGCGGGCCGATGCGTACGCGCTTCAGTTTCTCCACCAGCTTGCCCAGATGTTTGAACATGAGGCGGATCTGGTTGTTACGCCCCTCGGTCAGCTTGATCTCATACCAGGGGTTGGTGGCGTTGCGGATCAGCCGAAGCCCCGCCGGCAGGGTCCGGCGCCCCATCACGGGAATGCCGTCGCGAAACTGCTGCTCCTGGTCGCCGGTCAATAAACCGGTAACTTTCACCACGTAAGTCTTGGGTAGGTGGGAGTGGGCGGACATGATGGCGTTCGCCATGTCTCCGTCGTTGGTCAATAGCAGCAGGCCTTCGCTGTGATAGTCCAGGCGCCCCACGGGGTACACGCGCTCCTTCACTCCGCGGAGACAATCCATGACGGTGGCCCGGCCTTCGGGATCGCTCACCGTGGTCATCGTGTTGTTGGGCTTGTTCAGGATGATGTAGATCTGAGTCTTGGGGGCGCGGATCAGCTTGCCGTCCACTTTGATATGGTCGGTTTCCAGATTCGCCTTGGTGCCGAGTTCGGTCACGACCGTGCCGTTCACCGTAACTCTGCCCTCCAGCATGATCTTCTCGGCCTGCCGCCGGGAGGCGACACCGGCTTGGGAGAGGATCTTTTGCAGACGTTCTTCAGGCACTAGTTTTCCTCGTTGGGCGCGGATTCCGCGGCCGGTGCAACTGGCGCGGTTTCGGGCGTTTCCGCGACCGCCTCTGTGGCGGGCGCTTCTGCGGTGGGTTCGGGCGTTTTCGCGACCGCCTCTGCGGCGGGCGCTTCTGCGGTGGGTTCGGCGGCCGGTTCGGCTTGCGCTTCCTCGGGCTCGCCGCCGGATGTGGTTGCGGTGACGGGTTCGGCGGTGGCCTCGGCTGCTTCTTGCGCCGGCGCTTCGCTATCTGAGAAGGCCATGCGGCGGATCTCTTCGAATTCCTTGAGCGAAGGCAACTCGCTCAAATCCTTCAGGCCGAACTGGATCAGGAACTCCTTGGTGGTCTTGTACAGCATCGGCTTGCCGATGACGTTCTTGCGCCCGGCGACGGCAATCAGTTTGCGGTCCAGCAGGGTCTTGAGCACGCCGCCGCCCTGCACGCCGCGGATCTCCATGATCTCCGGACCGGTGGCGGGCTGCTTGTAAGCGATCACGGAAAGGGTTTCCAGAGCCGGCAGCGAGAGCTTCAACGGCGGCTTGAGGCTCTTGACGAAATTGCGGACCGCCTCATGATGTTCCGGCTTGGTGGTCATCTTGTACCCGCCGGCCACTTCGCGAATGGAAACGCCGTGCCCGGGCTGGTCAAATTCCGCGATCAACTGGTCCAGCAGGTCCTTGATGCGCTCCGTGGGCTGTTGCAGGGACGCCGCGATCTGCGCCAGGGTGAGCGGCTCCTCGGCCACGTAGACGATGGCTTCCAGAATGGCTTTGATCTGCGAGTCTTCCTGGGAGACGGGGGCCGGGGTGTCGTCGAACGCGGCTTCGCGCGTGGCCATCAGCTCATCCACCGAGAAGGCGGGCTCCGGCGCGGCGTCTTCGGCGGGCGCTTCGGGCGCGGCATCTTCCGCCACGGACGTCTCCGTCGGCGGAGTGACGACGTTGGCGGTCTCTCCCGGCGGCGCCGGTTCAGGTTCCGGGCTGACGCCCTGCGGGGATGTTTCTAGTTCTTCCATGCTTGATATCAGATGTAGTCTTTATCGATGGCGGACATGGGCTGCTCGCTGGCGAATACGTGGTCGAAGCTGCCATGCCGCGTGAGGGCGATTTCGCCGAATAAATCTTTCTGGGTGACCACCACGGCCTGCATCCGCACCATTTCCAGCACGGCGAGAAAAAGGGCGATCATGGCGCGCCGCGTGCGCTGCAATTCGAACACGCGCATGATGAAAACGGGCTGGTCCGCGCCCACTTGCAGGAACTGGTCGCGCAGGTAGCGGATCATGTCCCCCACCGTGACATCGGCCGATTCCACTTCGTACACCGGGCGGTTTTTAACCCGCTCCAGCATCTCGCCGAACGCCTTCACCAGGTCGAAGAGCGTGATCGCCAGGCCCGGATCGTCATCTTCCGACACGAACGACTTGATCTGCGGGTTGCTCCAGACGTTTTCCTCGATCATGCGCTTCTGCTGCAGCATCTCGGCGGCGTTCTTGAAGCGCTCGTGCTCCAGCAGGCGATCCACCAGTTCCTGCCGTGGATCGTCGGACGTATCGCCTTCCTCCGACAACGCAGGGTCGCGGGGCAGCAGCATCTTGGACTTGATGTGGATCAGGGTGGCCGCCATGTAGACGAATTCCGCACCCAGATCGATGTCCATTTCGCGCGCTTTTTCCATGTACTCAAGGTATTGAGACGTGATGGTGGCGATCGGGATGTCCTTAATGTCGATTTGCTGCTTGCGGATCAGGTCCAACAGCAAATCGAGCGGCCCATCATATTGCGCCAGATGGAAATTGAGTGGCGAAGACACTATCCTTCACGATAGCATGTGGCGAACCAACCCCCGCTCGAAGTCGCCTTTTACTCTTCCACTGGCCGCGGACGGTGCCTCCGGCGTAGGTTGGCCCCGCCTCACTGGTGAGTCTAACCGTTGCTCACCGCCCTCTCACTTGCCGAGGGAACGTGCCCGATTCCGATCCAGCCACGCGGTGGCCGACGCTGGGTCGCTGATTTCGCCGCGCAGCACGGCCATCAGCAGGTCGGCAGTCAGCACCGCATTGAACTGCGGTGTGTATGCGGCTGGCTCCTTCTGCGAGGCCAGCTTCAGAAGATACGGAATCCGCGGGTCGCTCTTGCCGTCCAATTGCTCGGCTTCGCGATAAGGATGATCGCTGGTGAAGAGCACTGTCGTGGAATCCCAAGTGCCGGCGTTCTCCATGCTGCGGCGGATCTCGCCGACAGAGCGATCCAGCAGCGCCAGGCTATCCAAGTATCCGGCGATGGGAGCGTTGCCAAGAGTGAACTCTCCGGTCTTGCGATTGTAAGCGTGGGGAGCGTGAGGGACCGGCAGATGCACCAGCGTGAGGCCGAAGTCGGTGTTATTCGCCAGGCTTTCCGCCTCGCGCAGAATGGCGTGATAGACGTTGGTCTGCTGCTCGGCGGACAACGGGCGGCCGAAGAGAGAGAATATGGTGGTTTCGAACAGACTGCGCGCCTGGTGCGGCAGAATCTGCCAGAAACTGTCCCCCATACTGTTGTACTGCATGGCCATCGGCCGCCAGGTGCAGTAGTTCAGGCCGCTGAGCACGCGGCACGCCGGATGGAACCATTCCACCAGGGCTGTGTTGACACCCAGTTCGCCGGCGCGCTGAAAAACATTGGGCTGCGCGCTCCAGGGCACCAGGTGTCCTTCCCCCTTGTGCGGCCACACGAGTAATTCCCGGGGACCATCATAGACCACCCAATCGATCAACCGGCCTCCGTAATACCCGGGGATCGAAATCGGCGTTTCCGGTCCGGGCGGAAGCGCATTGCCGGCGTCGATGGCGCTCTTGCGAAGGCGGTCGAGTTCGGGCAGCGCCAGACTTGGATCCCGATCCACAAAGCTCAGCCGGTAGTCCCATTCGTCGGCAATGAACCAGAGCACCCGGGGAAACTTGCGCGCACCCCCGATCATCGGAAGCGGCGGCTTGTTGGCATACTCGCGCGCATCATAGTGCGCGGCCTTCCAGAGTGCCTGACCGAAGGTCACAGCGCAAAACGGGCTGAGTGCAGTGAGCGCCACGATGGCCGCGGTGGCCAGCTTACGATGAAAGAACACCAGCGCGAGCAGCCCAGCAAGGGCAAGGCACGCCGCCAGCAGGAACACGCCGCGCACGCCGAGCAGCTCAATCAACGGCGATTTCAAATATGGAAACGGTTTGGACAGGACAGCGCGCAGCGCATTCAGCGGAATGCACAGTCCCAGCACCACAGCCATCTCCGCGAAACGGAAATTTTCGCCTTTGAGTACGTGCACGGCCAGGATGCTCAGTCCCCAGATCGCCACCGCGGCCAGTAGGACATTGGCGATCAAGGCGATGTACTCCACCGGCTTCGGGGGAGTGACCATCAGATAAACGTCGGTGCGGCTGTAGGTCAGCAGCTCAGACCATATCCGCAGGTAACAGAGATTCGCGAAGGAAAGTGCGGCCAAAAAGGCGCGGCGCATGGCCCGGACTAGGCTCGCTTCCGGAGCAGATACAGCCGTCGCGTGGTCCCTTCGACGTACTGCATGCGCACGATTTCAAAGTGTTTTCGGCACAGAGTTTCGAACAACTCCGGCGTCAGATCTTTGTGCAATTCCTCGCGCCCGCGCGTCAGGCGCTGGAACATGGAATCGTCCGGCGCGACGAATTCGACCACCAGCAAGTTCGTCGTCAATTCCGCCGCCAGGTCGATGATGTCGGCCAGCGGCACCCGCTCCGTCACCAGCATGTGATGGATCACCGCCAGCATCAGCACGGCGTCGAACTTCCCGCGCGCGCGATCCAGAAAACTCGCGCACTCCTGGTTGCGCCACCCCGTCGCCGGACTCGGCCGCGTCAAATTCACCGCCAGAGGCAGAATCTCCAGTTTCTCCTGGCGCGCGTTCCGCCACACATCGCCCAGCACCACGGGGTCGTAATCCAGCGCCACCACTTTTGCCCCGTTACGCGCCGCAATCGCACTGAAGTGGCCCGTGTTGCAGCCCACGTCCAACACAGAGCGCGACGAAAATTCGGCCAGCGCCTCCCCCACGAAGCGCTGCTTAGCCTGGAAATGATCCGTCGTGTAGTTGTTGTTGGTGGCCATGTAATCCGACCACACCGAGCTCTTGCCCTCCACCGGTTTGAGGCGGTGCAGCGTACGCCGCAGGCCGTTGAGCACGTGATCCAGAATGTAGCGGGCCTTTTCGGGATCGCTCAGCAGCTTTTTCCGGTAGATGGACGTATCGTCCTGCTTGTGCTTGCCGCCCAGCCAGGTGGGCATGGCGACCAGGCTGAAGAAGGGCGGGCGCAAGCGCTGCCAAGGTTTGCTCCAGCGGTACACTTCCTCGGGTTCGAGACCGTCGCGCCGCGTGGTCAGGATCTGGTCGAGGCCGAGCCCGTAGACCTGGTTTGCCAGCAGCGGCAGCAGGAAGGTGCGGACGAACTGGGCATAGGGCAGCCAAGTGGCGTCGCCCGGCTGGCGGCGCTCGAAGCTGAGCACGTCAATGAAGACCGGCTCGGGGCCGCGGAACAGAACGTTGTAGGGGGTGCCGTCCTTGAGGCCGAGGCCGTCGGCAAGCAGCGCCTGCGCTAAATCCAGGGTCAGCAGGCCGGCGGCATACAGCATCTCAGCGTTCCACTCGTAGGGGAAACTGGGAAAATCGACGCGCTCGTGCTCCAGGATCATCAGCCCGCCGCGCGCGTCGTAGAGCTCACGAACAGAGGGGTCGGCCAGCAACTCGCGGCACTCGGCGGCGTTTAGCGCGCGGGTGGGGACAACGGCGCCCGCGGCCATCAGTTTCCGCCCGGCTGGCGAAGCCAGGAAGGCCTCCAGGTCGGCCGCTCCGATGGCGTTGACGACGCGCAGAATTCGACCCTGGTAGTGGAAGAGGCTACCAGCGGGATCGCGGAATGAGGCTGGGATAGGTTGCGTCGGAGATGCCGGCTCGCTCAATCTTTTGGACCTTTTCGCTTCTTAAACCAGGCCGTGATCCTGCGGAAGTAGAAGCCGACCCCGACCAGGGCGGCGACCATCATTTGCCAGATCAGCGCCCCCGTGCCCGGGTCCGTGTAAGCGCGGGCTTCCCGTTCGGTGGCGAACATCGCCAAAGCGATCAGAAAAATGGCTCTTAATGGAATATCTAAAAACTGGTTGGCAGGTGGTTTGCGCATGGATACGGACCCGGTCGACACTGGTCTCCATTTACTCTACCAAATGCAAAACAAAGGGGGTAGCACGTCTAGTACCAGGACCGGCAGGAGGTTGACCTCTAGTCCATTCCTGGAATAGTGAACTTCTCATACATCTGGGCGGCATTCTCCGCGGTCACCATGAGCGACTCCAGCAGATAATCCTTTTCCGGCTTAAACCCTGGCTCGTGCAGAATCCGCTGGGCCACTTCGACCGCCTTATCGACGCACAGCGGATAAACGAAGGTGGCGGCCAGGATACCGTCCATCACCTTCCGAATGCCCCCCGCCGGCCCGCCCAAGCCATCCACGCCAACGAAAATCATCTCTTTCTCGCGACCTAGTTCCTTGGCGGCCAGATAGGCGCCGACCGCCATCGGATCGTTGTGCCCGTACACCACGTCGATCTTCGACTGCGCGCGCAGCACTTCCGTCATGCGGTCCTTGGCCTTGGCCTGAATCCAATCGGCCACCGGATCGCTTACTATCTTGATCTCCGGGTACTTGTCGAAGACCTGCTTGGCTCCGCGGTCGCGATTGATCTCGCCCTCCACTCCCAGTAACCCGCGCATGGCCACGATATTGCCCTTCGGTTTGCCATACTTTTTTGTCAGGTGGTCCACGATGAACTGTCCCGCCAGACGGCCGATGGCGACGTTGTCGCTGTGTACGTACGAGGTGTAATTCGGTTGCAGGATGTCGCGCTCCAGGCAGATCACGGGGATCTTCGCCTGCATGGCCTGCCCCATCACCGCGGTCAACGCCGCACGCTCGTTGGGCGCCACGATGAGCAGGTCCGGCTTCTGGCGAATGAAGGTTTCCACCTGCGCCACCTGCTTGCTGTTGTCCTGCTGCGCGTCGCCGATCACCAGTTTGACGTCGGGCTGCTGCGCCAACAGCTTGCTGAGGAATGCGTTCTGCGCGGCGCGATACGGTTCCGCATTATTCGCCTGGCTAAAGGCGACCACGAACTGCTTCTGCTTCTTGCCCTCGCCGCCGCAGCCGGCGAGCAGCAGCGCTCCCGTCATGCCAAGTGAGATGAAATATTGCCGCTTCATGAGATCAGTTTCCGTTCCTCTCGCGTTGCACCGCTACCGCCAGGACGATGATGACCGCCTTAATCATCATCTCCACATTGCTGTCCACATTGTTCAGCCGTAGCATATTCGTCAGCACACCCATAATCAAGGTCCCGACGATAGTCCCCGAAATCGAGCCCTTGCCGCCGGAGAGCCGCGTGCCGCCAATCACCACCGCCGCGATGGCATCCAGTTCGTACGCCACGCCCGCATTGGGGTTGCCCTGATGGTTCTCCGCCGCGTACAGCACGCCGGCGAAACCGGTGAACAGGCCCGACAACGTGTAGACCCAGATCTTGGTGGCGCGGATGGGCAGCCCGGCGTACTTCGCCGCCTTTTCGTTGTCGCCCACCGCGCGCACGTAACGGCCGAAGACCGTCCGCGCCAGCACCACCCAGAACAGCGCCGCCGCACCGGCGTAGGCGCCAATCACAATCGCCTTCTCGCGAAAGATGCCGGCGAACTCGGCCGCCAGGTCCTTACCGAACCCGATATCGATGTTCTGATTGTTGGTGAGCCACTTCGCCAGGCCGCGCACGCCGATCATGGATGCCAGCGTCACGATGAACGGCTGTATCCCGGTCCGCGCGATAACCACGCCGTTCAGCGCCCCGGCCAGGGCCGCCGCGGCAATCGCCGCCAGAATCGCCACCGCGATGTGGGTGGTGTAGCCGCGCGTCAGGAACATCGCGGTCAGCGCCGTGGAAAGCGCCAGAATGCTGCCCACGCTGAGATCGATTCCGCCGGTCAGGATGACGAAAGTCATGGCCAGCGAAATGATTCCGATCAACGAAACCTGCCGCAGGATGTCGGTCAGGTTGCCTGCCTGCAAGAAAATGCGCGAGCCGTCGGACGCCGTGGGGCTCGTCGCGATGGCGAGCATCAGAATGCCCAAAAGCGCTGCCAGGTTCTGGGCGCGGCGCAGCAGGCCGGCGCTGGCGCGAACCGACGGCATCAGGCCCGGACCTCCGCGTTGGTGGCCGCACTCATAATCTGCTCCTGTGTCGCATCCCTGGCATCATAGTGCGCCGTGACGCGTCCTTCGTTGAGTACCAGGATCCGGTCGCAGCAGCGCAGCAGTTCCGGCAGTTCCGAACTTACCAGGATAATCGCTTTCCCACCCGCCGCCAGTTCGTCGATCAGACGGTAGATATCCTGCTTGGCGCCGATATCGATGCCGCGCGTCGGGTCGTCCAGGAACAACACGGTAGGGTTGAGCAGCAGCCAGCGCGCCAGCAGCACCTTCTGCTGATTCCCACCGCTCAACTGGCTCACCGGCACCGCGGTCGAGGGGCAGTTCAGCGCCAGTTGCCGCGCCACCGGACCCACAATGGAAAATTCCTGCCGCAGGTGAATGAATCCCAGCCCACTGATTTTCGGCAGCACCGCCAGGGTAGCGTTTTCGAGCACGCTCATGCGCATCATGAGCCCTTGCAGGCGCCGGTCTTCGGGTAGAAGTCCGATGCCCGAGGCCATGGCGTCGCGTGGAGAGCGGGGCGAGTGCAATTTGCCCTGCACGCATAGCGTTCCGCTTTTGATCCGGTCGATGCCGAACAGCGCCGCGCCCAGTTCGCTGCGACCGCTGCCCACCAGTCCCGCGATGCCCAGGACTTCGCCGCGCCGCAACTCGAACGACACATTCTTGAGTTTCGCCGTGGACATCTTCTCCGCCGCCAGAACCGTTTCGCCTGCCACGCGGCGCGCGGCGCGTGCCGTGATCGGTAACTCGCGCCCCACCATCATGCGGATCAGTTGGTTCACGCTGGCGCCGGCCATCTCCACCGTGCCGATGGTCTCCCCATCGCGCAGCACCGTGGCGCGGTCGCAGATGCGGAAGATCTCGTCCATCTTGTGCGAGACGTACACCGTGGAGACGCCGCGTTGTTTAAGCGCGGCGATCAGCCCGAAGAGACGTTCCGCCGCGTCGTCGAATAGCGAACTGGTGGGCTCGTCCATCAGGAGGATGCGCGCGTCCATGCTGAGCGCGCGCGCGATGGCCAGCAACTGCATCTGCCCGATGGAGAGCGCGGCCACGGTTTGGCGGATGCCGCAGCTAAGCCCCACCTGGCGCAGGAAGGGTCGGCAGAACTCCTCCATACGGCGGAAATTGACCAGCCGGCCTTCCCGAAAATGCAGGTTGCCGATGACCATATTCTCCCCGGCGGTGAGGTTGGGAAACAGGTCGAGTTCCTGGTAGATGATGCCGATGCCGAGCCGTTGCGCGTCCAGCGGAGTAGCGATTTCGACGGGCGCGCCGTAGATCGAAATGGCGCCGCTATCGGCGCGCGTGGACCCAGCCAGAATGCGCGCAAGAGTACTTTTGCCGGCGCCATTTTCCCCCACGAGCGCGTGCACCTCGCCGGTGCGGAGTGAAAAATTCGCGCCCTTCAGCGCGTCCACGCCACCGTAGCGCTTGGTAATGCCCACCGCTTGGAGGTGCTCTGGCAAGCTCCTATTGTGCCCCATTCCGATGCCTCAGTCAGGGCCGCCACTACCTCAATTTTGAGCGCGACAGTAGGGGAGTGGTAGCGTTGGGATTACCGCGCGCGGCATCCGCTCTCTTGGAAGCTGCCAAAGAATGCGCCCGCCAGCGGGCGTTGGCAGGCTGAAGCCCGCCCCACCATTGCAGGCACATGAGTCGCGGTGTTTTCTCACCTTCTTACGGTCGCGGATCGGAATGGCAGGTCAAGGTGGGTTTCGCCGCTTTCGCTCATTTCAAAAGACAGGATAAACCTGCCCGATCCGGGTGACAATGGGGCATGAAACTATTCTGCGCTGCCCTGCTCGCGGCTCATGCTGCCTGGGGGCAGACGCCCCCGCTCTACCAGAACGCCGATGCGCCACTGGAAAAGCGTGTGGACGACCTGCTCTCGCGCATGACCGTCGCCGAGAAGGTCTCGCAGATGATGAACGATTCGCCGGCCATCCAGCGGCTCGGCGTTCCTGCCTACAACTGGTGGAACGAATGCCTGCACGGCGTGGCCCGCGCCGGCCGCGCCACGGTGTTTCCCATGCCGATTGGCCTCGCCGCGACGTGGGATCCCGAACTCATCTTCCGCATGGCCACGGCGATCTCCGATGAGGCCCGCGCCAAGAACAATGAGTTCATCCGGCGCGGCAAGCGCGGCATCTACCAGGGCCTCACTTTCTGGACGCCGAACATCAACCTGGTGCGCGACCCCCGCTGGGGCCGCGGCATGGAAGCCTACGGCGAAGATCCGTACCTGGTGGGGCGCATGGCGGTACAGTTCATCAAAGGGCTGCAAGGCAACGACCCGAAGTATCTCAAAGTGGTGGCCACCGCCAAGCACTTCGCGGTGCATAGCGGACCCGAATCCTCGCGCCACAGCTTCGACGCCAAGGTGGAAGATGCGGACCTCGCGGACAGCTACCTGCCGCATTTCGAGGCGGCGATTCGCGAAGGCGGGGCTTACTCGGTGATGTGCGCCTACAACCGCGTGGACGGCGATCCGGCTTGCGCCAGCCCTCGCTTGCTCGGCGACATTCTGAGAAAGCAGTGGGGCTTTTCGGGATACGTGGTTTCCGATTGCGGCGCGGTCGGCGATATCTTCAGCGGGCACAAGGTGGTGGACAGTATGGCGGCGGCCTCGGCGCGCGCCGTGAAGGCGGGCACGGACCTGGATTGCGGAAACGAATACCGTGCGCTGATTCCGGCGCTTGAACAGAAGTTGATCGGGGAGGCGGAGATCGATACCTCGGTGCGCCGCCTGCTGACCGCGCGCTTTCGCCTGGGGATGTTCGACCCGCCGGAGCGCGTGCCGTATGCGCGCATTCCTCTCTCGGCAGTGGATTCCGTGGAGCACCAGGCGGTGGCGCTAGAGGCCGCGCGCAAATCGATCGTGCTGCTGAAGAATCAGGGCGGGCTGCTGCCGCTGAAGAAGACCATCAAGACGCTGGCCGTGATCGGGCCCAACGCCGACAACGTCGAAACCCTGCTGGGGAATTATAACGGCGAGCCCACCGCGCCGGTTACGCCGCTAGCAGGCTTGCGGCGCAAACTCGGCGCGCGCACCAAGATTCTCTACGCGCAGGGTGGGGAACTGGCCGACGGATTGCCCTCCATGGAGACCGTGCCGGCGTCCGCGCTTTTCACCACCGAGGGCGCCGACGGCCGCAACGGCCTCGCGGGGGAATACTTCAATACGGCATCCTTCGACGGCCAGGAATTCTTCAACCCGGCATCCTTTAACGGCGGGGTGTACCGCGCTCCCGGCACGCCCGCTCCCGCGGTATCTGGTGCGAAGCCGCTTTTCACGCGAGTGGACGCCGAAATCAATTTCAAATGGTGGGACGGCGCGCCGCGCGCCGATATGGACGACGACAACTTCGGCGTGCGCTGGAGCGGGTTCCTGGCGCCCACGGTCGCCGGCAAGTACCGGCTGGGCGGCGTGGGTATGAACGCCTTCGAAATCTACTTCAACGGCAAGCTGCTGGTACGCGCCAACAACAGGGACGAGCGCAACTACAGTTACCAAACCGTGGATCTGGAAGCCGGCAAGCGTTACCCCATCCGGGTGGACTTTCACGAAGTGATCAACGACGCCGACATGCGCCTGGTCTGGGCTGTGCCGGGGCGCGATCTGCTGCCGGCGGCTCTCGATGCCGCGCGCCAAGCGGAGGCCGTGGTGATGTTCCTGGGGCTTTCGCCGCGTCTGGAAGGCGAGGAGATGAAGGTGCCGGTTGTGGGGTTCCAAGGCGGCGACCGCGTGGACCTGGGTCTGCCGGCAGCGCAGGAGGCGCTGCTCCAAAAGGTGGTGGCGCTCGGCAAGCCAGTGGTGCTGGTGCTGCTTAACGGCAGCGCGCTGGCGGTGAACTGGGCGCGCGACCGCGTTCCAGCGCTGGTGGACGCGTGGTATCCGGGACAGGCCGGCGGTACTGCCATCGCCGATGTTCTGTTCGGCGATTACAACCCCGCTGGCCGCCTTCCCGTAACTTTCTACAAATCGGCGGACCAATTGCCGAGCTTTGACGATTACAGTATGAAGGGCCGCACCTACCGCTATTTCCAGGGCGAGCCGCTGTACGCATTCGGCTACGGCCTGAGCTACACAACGTTCGGCTACCGCCGGCTCGAATGCCCGGAGCGTGCGCCGGCCAACCAAGACGTGGCGGTCTCCGTTGAAGTGCGCAATACCGGCAAACTGGCCGGCGACGAGGTGGTGCAGCTTTACGTCAAGCGCGATGGCGTGCGCTCGCTCGAAGGCTTCCAGCGGATCGCGCTGCAAGCGGGCGAACGCAAGACCGTAAAGTTTGTTCTGGGGGCGCGCCAGTTGCCGAAGAGCGGAGTCGCCGAGATCGCGATTGGGGGTCGGCAGCCCGGCGCGTCCAGCGCAGGTGTATTGACGACAACGTTGAATATCGCGCCGTAGTCACCCGCACGGAGTTAGGCTGGCAGTATGAACCGCCGCAGTTTTCTCGGTTGGGGCCTGTCCACGCCCGCAGCCGCGTTGCTCGCACAGACCGGAGCGTCGCGCGAAGAACCTGTCGAAGCCATGATGCCGGATGCCTCGCCGGCCATCGCGCTCAACCATTTGGGATTCCTGCCCGGCGCGCGGAAGACGGTGATCTTTCGCTACTCGGGCGATGAGGGCCCGGCCGACTTTCAGATTCGCGATATCGGCGGGGGCGCCGGGGCCGTGCACCAGACGCGCCCGCTCAAACGCGAGACCAGCGACGTGATCGATTGCCTGGTGGGCGATTTCAGCGAGATCGACCGCGAGGGCATGTACCAAATCTTGATCGCGGACGAACTCTCCACGCCATTCTTCATCCGCCCCGACGTGTGGCGCCGCACGCTGCCCAAAGCGGCCGGCTACTACCGCTATCAGCGCTGCGGGGTCGCGGTCCCTGGCGTGCACGCTGCCTGCCACTTGGACGACGCGCGGCGGCGCGACAACGGCGAACGGGTGGACGTGGCCGGCGGCTGGCACGATGCCGGCGACCTGCGCAAGTGGATGGACGCCACAATGCTCAATGCCATCGGCCTCCTGCGCGTGGCGCGGAATCTGGGCGCGCAATGGGACGCCGGCGGCAGCGGCTTGTCCGCGCTGCTCGACGAGGTGCGATGGGGCAATCGCTACTTCCTTAAGATGCAGGACTCTGACGGTTTGGTGTGGGCCGACGTGGCGGGTGGGGTCAACGGCGATAACAGCGACAATCACTGGACCGACAACCGTCCCGGCACGGAGGACGACCGCTACCTCAATTCGGCCAAACGCGGACGCAATCAGGCGCTATTCGTGACGGTGCAGGCGATGGCGGCCCAGGCGTTTCAGGCGAGCGACGCGCCCTACGCGAAGCAGTGCCTGGCCGCTGCGCAACGCTGCTGGAGCGCGGCGAAGCGCGAGGGCAATACCGGCGACCTGGCCTGGTGGGTGATGGCCGCGCTCGAAATGCGAGCCACCGCGGGCGGCACCACGTACGCTGCCGAGGCGGCCCAACTCGGCGGACAATTGCTGGCGCTGCAGGCCGCCAGTTTCGGCAACGGACAGAAAGAGTTTCGTGGTTTCTGGCGCGCCGGCGAGCGCGACCAGAACCCCTACACCGACGCCGTGCACTCCGCGCTGCCCGCGCTGGCGCTTTTGGAACTGGCGCGCGCGCTGCCACAGCACCCGAACGCCAGCCGCTGGCGCGACGCCGTGCGCCTGCATCTGGACGAGTACGTGACGCCGCTGGCGGCGCACTCCGCCTACGCCATCCTGCCCTTCGGGGTGTTCCTGGGGTCACCCACATTGGAGACTTACCGGCCGCTGGCGGGGGACTTGACCTATCGCTACTTCATGCCGGTGCGCAAACAGTTCTGGTGGCTCGGCCTGACCTCGCACCTGGAGTGCTACGCGTTGCTGTTGGCCGAAGCTGCGCAGGCATTCGGCCACACGCCGTACCGCGACCTGGCGTACCGGCAACTGGAATGGGTGATGGGCGCGAACCCGTTCGGCGCCTGCCTGATGACGGGAGAAGGCATGCGCAACCCGTATCCCCACTCGCGCTTCGTGGGGCTGATCCCGGGCGGCATCATGAACGGCATCGCGGGCAACACCAAGGACGCACCGATTCTCGACATGCAGAATGGCTTCGACTGGCGGACCACCGAGTATTGGAGTCCGCACAATGCGTACTATTTGTGGGCGGTATCGACGCTGGCGCGGGCGTTTTAAACCGCCTTACTGCGCCGGCACAAACGTGACACAAACAGCCGAGAAGGCTTCCAGGATGTCCCTGGTAGGCGTCAGCTTGCCGGTCTTGGCGTCGATCTTGAAGACCACAACATTATCGGAATCCTGGTGGGCGGCGAACAGGAAGCCGCCCGTCGGGTCGATCGCGAAGTTACGCGGCGTCTTGCCGCCCGAGGGGGTGCGCTCCACCGGCGTCAGTTTG
>JANYAH010000299.1 GCA_025361425.1 Candidatus Solibacter sp.
GTACTCGGTGAAAAGGAACTGCAGAAGTACCTGGTCAACGAGATTCAGGAAGTCTACCGCTTACAGGGCGTCAACATCAACGATAAGCACCTGGAGACCATCTCGCGCCAAATGATGCGCTGGGTGGAAGTCGAGGACATCGGCGATACGGAATTCCTGCCGAGCGAAATCGTCGACAAGTTCAAGTTTCGCGCCGAGAACAACAAGGTGCTGGAAGCCGGCGGGCGGCCGGCGCAGGGCAAGGCTAAGCTCCTGGGTATTACGAAGGCATCGCTCTCGACGGATTCGTTCATCTCCGCGGCGAGCTTCCAGGAGACCACGCGCGTACTCACCGAGGCCGCGATTAACGGCAAGGTGGATTACCTGCGCGGTCTGAAGGAGAACGTGATCATGGGCCGCCTGGTTCCAGCCGGTACCGGCATGGAGTACTACCGCCAGGTGAAGATCGCGGGCGAGGATGTGGTGGAAGAGATGCCGACTGAGGTGCCTCTGGACTCCATCCCGGGTTACGACGAGGAGACGCGGCTGCAATACGCCGGCGGGCTCGCGGAAGATACCGGCGAGGGTTCGCTGGCCGAGTAAGCGCGAGGCAATTCAAACCGCCGGTGGGCCAGTCTGGTTCGCCGGCGGTTTCTTTTTTGAGAGGTCGAACGCGAACGAAATCATCTTCACGGTGAACGCGCCCCTGAAAGGGGCTGCGCATGCTCTCCCAGGACCGCTGTACACGTTGGATTTCTCGCTGTTGAAGCAGTTCCAGAGCGGCGAGCACTCGCGGCTAAAATTCCGTTTTGAGGCGTTCAACCTTCCAAACATGCCGAGCTTCGCGTCGCCCGACGCAAAGCTGAATGCCAGCACGGTGGGGCGGGTCACGAGTACCGCTACCGCGCCGCGGCAAATACAGGTAGCCTTAAAGCTGACATTCTGACGCCATGACAAAACAACGCTTGCTGCTTCTCACGCTGTGCACCGCCGCGCTGGCTCTTCAGGCGGCGGCGCAGCCCGTATCCATCCAGGTGGACGCGGCGAAACGTACCGGACCGCTACCTCCGGTGTGGAGCTTCTTCGGGCACGACGAACCAAATTACACCTACATGAAGGATGGCAAAAAGTTGCTGTCCGAAATCTCCGCGCTGAGCCCCGTGCCGGTCTACGTCAGAGTCCATAGCCTCCTGGTGACGGGCGATGGCAAGGCCGCTCTGAAGTGGGGCTCCACCAATGCCTACACCGAGGATGCCTCCGGCAAGCCGGTTTACGACTGGAGCATCACCGACCGCATCTTCGACACGTATGTGGAGCGCAAGATGAAGCCGCTGGTGCAGATCGGCTTCATGCCGCAGGCCCTCTCGTCGCATCCCGAGCCTTACCGCCACCACTGGAAACCGGGCGATAATTACAATAACATCTATACCGGCTGGGCGTATCCGCCCAAGGACTACGCCAAGTGGGCGGAGTTGGTTTACCAGTGGGTGCAACACTGTGTGGGGAAGTATGGCAAACCGGAAGTGGAGTCGTGGCTGTGGGAGGTGTGGAACGAGCCCAATATCGGGTATTGGAAAGGCACGCCGGAAGAGTACCAGAGGCTCTACGACTACTCGGTTGACGCGGTGAAGCGGGCGCTGCCTTCGGCGCGCGTCGGCGGAGCCGATTCCACCGGGCCGGCCAGCCCCGCCGCCGCGGCGTTCCTGCGCGGCTTTCTGGAACATGTGGTGCATGGCAAGAACTACGTGAGCGGCAAGACGGGGTCGCCGCTGGATTTTGTGAGCTTCCATGCCAAAGGATCCCCGAAGTTTGTCGAGGGCAACGTGGTGATGGGGAGCGAGAACCAGCTCCGCGACCTGGCCAAGGGCTTCGAGATTGTGGCGTCCATTCCGGAAGTCAAGGGCAAGCCTCTCATCATCGGCGAGAGCGACCCCGAGGGCTGCGCTGCGTGCTCCTCGCGCGTCTACCCGCAGAACGCCTACCGCAACGGTCTGATGTATTCGAGCTACACCGCCGCGGTAATGCCGCGCCACCTCGACCTGGCGGGCAAGTATGGGGTCAACCTGCTCGGGGCCGTCACCTGGGCCTTCGAGTTTGAAGATCAGCCTTACTTCGACGGCTTCCGCGACCTCGCCACCAACGGTATCGATAAGCCGGTGCTGAGTGTGTTTCGCATGCTCGGCATGATGACCGGCGACCGCCTCGCGGTGGAGAATTCCGCGGCCGTTTCCCTGGAAAGTATGCTGGCGTCGGGCGTCAAGGCTGCGCCCGACGTGCACGCGATGGCCAGTCTCGACGCGCACTCGGCGGCGGTACTGATTTCCAACTATCACGATTCCGCCAGGCCGGGCCCGCCCGCCACCATCGATCTCGCCGTTTCCGGTCTACCGCCCGGGCGTATGTTGATGGAGCATTTCCGCGTGGACGATGAGCACAGCAATTCGTACGAGCTTTGGAAAAAGATGGGGTCTCCCCAGAAGCCAACTCCAGAGCAGTACGGGCAACTGGAGGCCGCCGGACAACTTCAGTTGCTGGAGTCGCCCCGGTGGACCACCACTCAAGATGGCCGGATTCGGCTAACATTGGTCTTGCCGCGCCATGGTGTGTCGCTGATCCGGCTCACATGGTAACGCCCGGACCGGCCTTACCGCCACCGCGGATTTTGGGCGAAACATTGGACGCTGCCTTCCGACGTCATGGGAACGCGGCGCGCATCGGCGTGGTTACGCAGGGTGCGGATCGCATGGCGACATTCAGCACGAAAAGGAGCACCGGCAATGCCTAGATTTGCAGCCAATCTCTCAATGATGTTCAACGAGGTGCCATTCCTCGATCGTTTTGCGGCCGCCGCGACATGCGGGTTCAAAGGCGTCGAGTTTCTGTTTCCCTATGAGTATGAGCCCGCCATTCTGCTGGAACTGGTCCGCAAACACGAACTGGAAATCGCATTGTTCAACATGCCGCCCGGAAACTGGGCGGCTGGCGAGCGCGGAATCACCTGTATCCCAGGACGCGAGGATGAGTTTCATGCCGGGGTGGAAAAAGCCCTGGCGTATGCGAAGATCCTGGGGACCCGGCGTCTGCACGCGATGGCCGGCATCGCGCCGCAGGGGGCCGATCCCGCCGACTGTAAGGCCACTTTGATCGCCAACCTGCGGTACGCCGCCGCGAAGCTGGCCGGGCACGGCATCGCGCTTCTGCTGGAGGCCATCAACACTCGCGACATGCCAGGCTTCTTCGTGGCTACGCAGGCCGAATCCTTCGCCATTTGCAGCGCGGTGGACGCTCCGAACCTCAAGATGCAAATGGATTGTTACCACATGCAGGTGATGGAAGGCGATCTCGCGACCAAACTTCGGCATTACGCGCCGCATTGTGGTCACATCCAGGTTGCCGGCGCACCGGAGCGGCATGAGCCGGATACCGGCGAAGTGCGATACGAGTACCTGTTCCGCCTGCTCGATGAGATGGGGTACGACGGCTGGGTAGGCTGTGAGTATCGTCCGGCAGCTAAGACCGTGGACGGCTTGGACTGGTTCCGGCGAGCATCCTGAAGGACGGCGCGAGGAAACGCCTGCGCCGTGCGAGCGTAACAGTAAACCGAACGTGCGGCGGAGGATTATTTAATAGACTTGTAATTCAGTAATTCAGTGCGCGTAATGTAACGGCACCGGGGGCAATTATTCAAAAGGTTTTGTTGGTTTTCGGAACGCGACCTGAGGCGATCAAGCTCTGTCCCGTCTTTCTGCGCATGCAGCGCCACTATCCGGACTTATTCGTCCAGGCCTGCGTCACCGCTCAACATCGCCAACTGTTGGACCAGGTGCTGGGGGTTTTCGGCGTGCAGCCGGCGTACGACCTGAACTGCATGCTGCCGGGGCAGACGCTGTTTCAGTCGACCTCGCGCATGCTGTCAGCCCTCGAGCCCGTGCTGGCAGATGCCAAACCCGACCTGCTGGTGGTGCAGGGGGATACCACGACGACGCTCTGTGGCGCCCTCGCGGGATTCTACGCCGGCATACCGGTAGCGCACGTGGAAGCCGGCCTGCGTACTGGCGATGTGCGCGCCCCGTTTCCGGAAGAATTGAATCGCGTTCTGGTGGGCCGCATGGCTACCCTCCATTTTGCGGCTTCCGATTGGGCGGCCGGCAATCTGCGGCGGGAAGGTGTGCCGGCGCAAGCCATCACGGTAACCGGAAACACCGGTATCGATGCGGTAATGTACGTTCGCGATCAACTGCGGCAGGGCCGGTGGCCGGAAGAGGACGGCCCGCTGGTGGATCCGGAACGTAAGCTCATTCTCGTGACCGCTCACCGGCGCGAGAGCTTCGGAGACGGTTTTGCGGAGATCTGCGCCGCACTAGCGGAGTTGGCCGAGCGGAATGACGTGCAGATTGTCTACCCCGTTCACCCCAATCCCAACGTGCGCGAACCGGTTTACCGCCGGCTGGCGGGCCGGCCCAACGTGACCCTGGCGGAGCCGATGGGATACGTTGCTTTCGTCTCCCTACTAATGCGCGCCCACATCGTGCTGACCGACTCCGGCGGTATTCAGGAAGAAGCGCCATCGCTGGGTAAACCGGTCCTGGTCATGAGAGATAAGACCGAGCGACCCGAAGGAGTGCAGGCCGGGACCTCGCGGCTGGTCGGCGCGAACAAGGAGCGAATCCTGGCCGAGTGCAGCCGCCTGCTGGACGATCCGTCCGCCTATCAAGCGATGGCGCGCGCGCACAACCCGTATGGTGACGGGCGCGCCAGCGAGCGCATTGGCGAAGTCATTTCGCGGTTCTTCGGGGCCTAGGGACCAGGCAACAATAACTTTCCAGGCACCGACTTGGCGCAGACCCTCAGTCAGACTCTCAGTCTGCTGCGTCCCGATGAGTCGGGACGCAGCAGATGTGAAGTTACTATTGCGTGGTTCCCTGGCGGGAGTTCACAAGATATCGAGGAGGAGCGGGCGGCCCAGCACCCGAATCAAGATCAGTTCTATGTCGCAGCCGCCGGCGACTACACCACCACCGCTCCTGCCAGCAGCCCCTTATGCTTGAGCCCGGAGATCGCCAATCCGTAGCGCCCCCGAATGCCGGTTTTTTCGAAGATGTGTTTGAGGTGGATTTTCACGGTTCCGGTGCGGATTCCCAGGCTCTCGCCGATCTCTTTGTTCTTGTACCCGCGCTCCACCAGATCCACCACCTGAACCTCGCGTGGCGTGAGCGCGGAACGTCCCGTGCGGAGCGGCAGGCGCGGATCTCGCACCACATCGCTCTCCATCCAGTTCCCTCCCGCCGCTACCGCGCGGATGCAATCGGTAAGTTCCGTCAAGGACGCAGTTTTGCGGATCACACCGGCCGCACCAGCCTGCAGGAAACGCAGCGCCTCGGATTCGCTCATCGGCGTGCCCCACACAATCACGGCCGGCGGTTTTTCCGCGGTGCTCAGGATGCGCACCCAATCCATTACGGTGGGTACTCCGAACACCTTATCCACCACCAGAATCGAGGGCTGGAGGTCGCGCACCGCATGCACTGCGTCTTCCACATTTGTTTCCACCGCGACCACGCGCGGTCCATCAATCGATTCCATGAGGCAGCGCAAGCCCTCCATGGCGACTGGTTCGGGATCACAAACCGCTAAAGTATCCACAGCTCACACTAATCATCGGCAGGAACGTCTGAATAGTGTAGTGGCGTAATTGAGGGCTTCGTCTCAGAAACCTGCGCGCTAAACGCTAACCGCACCCAGCGAAAACTCCGCGAGGTCAATCCAGCAGTTACCCAGCGTGTTCTGCACAAGCGCGGTGCGCGTGGCGCGGAAGCTGCGCGGCCCTTTGTAACCGTCCCAGAGCTCTTGCGCCCGCCGGTTCACAGCCGCGACTTGGTGCGGCGGAATCTCCTGCGCCAGCGTAATGTGCGGGTGGTATTGGAAGGGCTCGTCGAATTCCAGGGCCTGCGAATTCATGGCCGCGTGGATGCGAAACATTTCCGGCGACCCTTCGCCCAACTCGAAGTAGATGACGTTGGTGATCGGGAAGATGCGAATTCGCGTCAGCACGATGTCGAACGGCGCCCAGGTCGCGGCGCACACCCGCACTTGCTCGCCCGCCACTCGCCAATCCACGGTCAGGGGGCGCGGCGGCAGCACGCTGACATGTGCGTGAGGGGTACACCCGGGCACCAGTTCCCTGCGCAGATCGTCGAGAAAACGACCCAAAGGATCAGGTATGTAAATTACCAGGGCAAATACATTCAGACGCTGCTCGGCGGGAATTCGGGACAGTATCCCGTTCGGATCAAAACCCATGCTCTCTCTATGGTAACCGTTTTGTAGTTTTTGTCACGCCGCAGCGGAACCGGTTAGCAGTCACCTGTTACGCTGGGAGGTAATGCCGAGTGCCAGCGACACCAATCCGCTTCTTGATGTGGAATTCCGTATTCCGTTTGACCGCATCCGCGCGGAGCACGTGCAACCCGCCGCCATTGAGCTGCTGCGCCAAGCCCGTATCCGCTTGGCCGCCCTCGCCACCCCCGACGGCGAACGCACCTTCGACAATACGTTGCGCGCCCTGGACGCGTTGACCGAGCCACTCGACTGGGCCATGGGCGTGGTGCGCCACCTGGAAAGCGTGGCCACGTATCCCGAACTGCGCGCCGCCTTCAACGCCGCGCAGCCCGGGGTCAGCGCCTTCTACACCGGCATTCCGCTGGACGCCGGCCTGTGGAATAACATCAAAGCCTACGCGGCGACGCAGGAAGCCGCGCAACTCACCGGCGCCCGCCGCCGCTTCCTACACAAGACCATCGAGACCTTCCGCCGCCACGGCGCCGATTTGGAACCCGTTGGTAAGAAGCGTCTGGAGGAGATCGACGTCGAGCTGACCCAGATCACCACCAAGTTCGGCGAGAACGTTCTCGATTCCACCAACGCCTTCGAACTCGTCCTCACCAACGAAGCCGACCTGGCGGGATTGCCGCCCACGGCCATCGCCAGCGCGCGCGAAAGCGCTCAGCGCAAGGGCCTGGAAGGCTGGCGCTTCACGCTGCAAGCGCCGGACTACTTCGCGGTGATGACCTACCTCGAACAGAGCGCCATCCGCCGCAAGGTCTACGAGGCTTTTGGCGTGCGCGGCGCCGCCGGGGACCGCGACAACCGCCCCCTGATCACGCGCATTATCGAACTACGCCGCGAGAGAGCGACGCTGCTCGGCTTCGCCAACTTCGCCGACCTGGTGCTGGAAGATCGCATGGCGCACACCGGCGACCACGCCCTGGCGTTCCTGGAGGATCTCAAGGCTAAGACCGAGCGCCGCTTCGGCGAAGAGAACCAGGAGTTGTTCGAATTCCGCCGCTCCCTGGAAGGCCCGGATGCGCCCGCGCCCGCCCCGTGGGATGTTGCCTACTACGCCGAGAAGCAGCGCACCGCGCTCTACGATTTCGACGAGGAGGCGCTGCGCCCCTACTTCCCCATGGAGCGCGTGGTGGGCGGACTCTTCGAGCTTGTGCACCGCCTGTACGGCATCCACGTGGAAGAGGAAGCCGGGGTTCCCGCCTGGGACGCCGACGTGAATTATTACAATGTCCGGGACGAGGAAGGCGTCTTTCTGGGCAGCTTCTATGCCGACTGGCACCCCCGCGAAAACAAGCGCGGCGGCGCCTGGATGGACGGCCTGATCACCGGCGGTCCCGCCACGGATGGCTTCCGCCCGCACCTGGGGTTGATCTGCGGCAACCTGACGCCCCCGGTAGGCGGCAAGCCCGCACTGCTCACGCACCGCGAAGTGGAGACCATCTTCCACGAGTTCGGCCACCTGTTGCATCACCTGTTGAGCCGTGTGGAAATTCGCTCACTGGCCGGCACCAACGTCGCCTGGGATTTTGTCGAACTGCCGAGCCAGATCATGGAGAACTGGTGCTGGGAACGCCAGGCGCTGGATTTGTTCGCGCGCCACTACGAGACGGGGGCGCCCATTCCGGACGGCCTGTTCCAGAAGATGACGCGCGCGCGCACATTCCGCGCCGCCAACGCGCAGATGCGGCAGGTGGGCTTCGGCTTCATCGATCTGCTACTGCACGTGCGCTACGACGCCGCGCGCGATGGCGACCCGGTGGCCTACACGCGAGGCCTCCTGCAGAAATTCAGCCCCGCCCCGCTGCCGGCCGAACACGCCATGATCGCGGCCTTCACGCACCTGTTCGCCGCCCCGGTAGGTTACGGCGCCGGCTATTACTCCTATAAGTGGGCCGAGGTGCTGGAGGCGGATGCCTTCACCCGCTTCCGCGATGGCGGCATCTTCAGCCGCGAGATCGGCGCCGAATTCCGCGGCGAAATTCTGTCTCAGGGGGACAGCGAAGACCCCGCCGAACTCTATCGCCGCTTCATGGGCCGCGACCCAGACCCTAACGCGCTGCTGGTGCGCTCCGGGTTGGCGTAGGAGCGTGTGCGGGGGCGGTTTCCTTTTCGCGAATATTCGCTGTAATCTGTGGTTGGAGCAAGACGATGACCCAGACAGGCTCAGCCAAAGTCGAGTGGAATCGGGAAAAGAAGAGTTGGCAGGTGGCGATCCAAGTGGGCGCCGAGGTGATCCGGCGGCAGTGCGCGAAGACGCCGCCCGGCGCCGCCGACCCTGAACTGCGAAGCCTGGCAATTGAGACCGCCCGCGACGAGGGGTACACGCTGGACGAGGCGCACGTCTCCATTGTGCACTGACGCCAGTCTATGCTGGCAGTAGATGGAATGGCATAAGATCCTCGACCCCAACAGCCCCGACCTCGACCGCCTGGCGGAACGCTATCACCTACATCCCCTCCACATTGAGGACTGCCGGCACCGCAACCAGAGCGCCAAGATCGAAGAGAACACGGGGTATATCTTCACCGTTATGAAGGGCGTCCGCCTGGACCCCGATGGCGCACTCGAAACCGCCGACCTCGACATCTTCTTCGGAGCGGATTTCGTCATCACCGTCCTGGAAGACGATTGCCCCGAAATCCAGACGCTCTTGGAGCAGGTGAGCAAAGCATCCGAAAGCGATCCGCGCGCCGACCAGGTTTACTACCGCATCATCGACCACATGGTGGACACCTACCTGCCCGTGCTCGATCACTTCGACGAAGCCATCGACGCGTTGGAGGATCAGGCGCTGGAAGCCCCCACGCCCCGGACGCTGGCGGGCATCTTCGAAACCAAACGCAACCTGATTGTACTGCGCCGCGTTCTGGCCAATACCCGCGATGTGGCTGGCCACTTGCAGCGCACCGAGTCGCCCTACATCAACCGCGACATGTGGCCCTTCCTGCGCGATGTCTATGACCACGTGGCGCGCAACCTGGACACCGTGGAAATGCTGCGCGACCTACTTACCGGCGCGCTGGACGTTTATCTTTCGAGCGTCGCCAACCGCACCAATCAGGTGATGAAAGTGTTGACCGTTTTGGGCACGGTCGCGCTCCCCGCCGTGGTGGTTTCGAGCATCTACGGCATGAACGTGAAGGGCTTGCCCGGCGCCGACTCCCCTTATGCCCTGGCGATCGTCTTCGCCGTGATGGTGGTGACCACTGTCGGGTTGCTTTGGGTGCTCAAGCGCTTCCGCTGGCTGTGACCGCGGATTTGCGCCCGGGCGCGCAATGCCGTTATCCTCTGACCTTCATGCAACGATTCAAAACTCTCGCGGTACACGCCGGACAGGCGCCAGACCCGGCGTTTGGCGCGGTCATGACGCCGATTTACCAGACGTCCACCTTCGCCTTCCAGGGCGTCAACCGTCCCGGGCCCTACGACTATTCGCGTAGCGGTAACCCAACACGCAAGGCCTTGGAAACCTGCCTCGCCGCGCTGGAGAATGGCATCGCCGGATTTGCGTTCGGCACCGGCATGGCCGCGGAGACCACCCTCCTCATGCTGTTCAAGCCCGGCGAACACCTGATCGTCCACAACGATCTCTACGGTGGCACTTACCGCCTGCTGGGTCTGCTGGCCGAGCGCGGCATCGCCATTGAATACGTCGACCTGCGCGACGAAGCCGCGGTCCGAGCCGCGATACGGCCGGCCACGCGCGCCATCTGGATCGAGTCGCCCACCAACCCGTGCATGAATCTGGTGGACCTGTCCGCCATCGCCGACCTCGCTCGCACGGGCGGCATCCTCACCATCTGCGACAATACCTTCCTGTCGCCATACTTCCAGCGGCCGCTGGATCTTGGTGTCGATATCGTGCTGCACTCCACCACCAAGTACATCAACGGTCACTCCGACGTGGTGGGCGGCGCCATTGTGGTCCGCGACCCCGTGCTGGCCGAACGCATCGCATACCTGCAGAATGCGTTCGGCACCTGTGAGGCGCCCTTCGATTGCTTCCTCGTCTTGCGCGGCATCAAGACGCTGGCGCTGCGCATGGAGGCGCACCACCACAATGCGCTCGAAATCGCGCGCTGGCTGGAAGGCCACGCCGCCATCGCGCGTGTGCACCACCCGGGACTGCCCTCGCACCCGCAGCACGCGCTCGCCCAGCGGCAGATGACCGGCTGCGGCGGCACCTTCTCCTTCCGCGTGCGCGGCGGTCAACCAGAGGCCTTCCGGCTGCTCGGCGCGGTGCGCGTCTTCACGCTGGCCGAATCGCTGGGCGGGGTGGAATCCCTGATTGAGCACCCAGCCACCATGACCCACGCTTCGGTGCCCGCTCAAATCCGCGAGCAGATGGGGATTACTCCAGACCTGATTCGTATCTCCGTGGGCATCGAAGATATGGCGGACCTGATCGCGGACCTCGATCAAGCGCTCGGCGCCAGAGTGGTCTGATCCGAGCCTCCATTTCACCAAGTCAAACCTGAACAGCGGGGTGCAGCCGCCGCGTGCCTTGCGCAGCGTTCCGCACCCTTACTTGACACTGCCCGGCAAATCATCCTATTCTCTATCAATGAAGTATAGTATCGGTAGAGCCGGCCTCTTGGATGTCACCCTTTTCGCTTCAATGGCGTTGGCACAGAGCGGGAACAGCACGATTTCCGGCAGTATCAAAGACGCCAGTGAAGCCGTAATAGCCGTGGCCCGGGTCAAGATCGTCAATGTCGAGACCGGCGTCCAGTTCGACACTTTCAGCAATTCCGCCGGACTCTATCGCGCCGGAGCCCTGGTGCCCGGCCGCTACCGAATCGAGGCCGATGCGGTGGGCTTCGATCATCTCACGCGCGGGCCGCTCAACTTGCAGGTGAGCCAGACTCTGGCCCTTGACTTGACGTTGCAGGTGGGTCAACAGAGCGCGACGGTCAACGTGCTGGAGTCCGCGCCGGTCACGGAATCGCAATCTTCCAACATTGCACAGGCGGTGAATCGGCAGATGCTGGCCGGCTTGCCGCTGCCCAACCGCGCTGCGTCGTCGCTGGCCGCGCTGGCGCCCGGCGTGGTCATGATCGATAGCGGCACCGGGACAGCCGAGAACTACCCGGTGTTCAGCGTGGCCGGCGGGCGCGCGCGCAATCAGAACTTCACGCTGGATGGCGGCAATGTATCCAACGCAGTGGGCCTGACGCGGCCCCAGCAACTCACCAGTCTGCCGGTAGACGCGATGCAGGAATTCCGCGTCATCGCCAACAATTACTCGGCCGAATTCGGACACTCCACCGGCGGCGTGATCACCATGTCCACGCGGTCCGGCACCGGCCAATTCCACGGCAGCCTGTTCGAATCCCTGCAGAACAACGTCTTCAACGCCCGCAACTTTTTCGCCGCCAGGCGGCCGCCGATCCGGCTGAACCAGTACGGCGCATCTTTGGGGGGGCCCGTGCGCAAGGAAAAGACTTTCTTCTTCGCCACCTGGGAGCGCACCGGCCAGTTGACCAGCGATACCAACATTTCCACCGTGCCCACCGCACTCAACGGCGGCGGCGATTTCTCAGACCTGCGCAGTAGCGCCGGCAAGGCGGTATTGATTTACGACCCCGCCACCACGGCGGGCACCAGCCGTCAACCCTTCCCCGGCAATCAGGTCCCCCTAACTCGCTTCGACGCGGTCGCACTGGCTGCCCTGAGCTACTACCCAAGCGCAAACCGCGCGCCCGGCCTGACCAATGCCAACAACTTTGTGGGCTCTAGCGCCAACCGGCTCAATCGCGACATCGTGGTGGCGCGGCTGGATCACCAGTTTCGGCCCACCGACCTGTTCACGGCGCGCTACTACATCAACGATAGCGGCACTAACAACTCCGGCACCTACGGCGTCCCGGCGTCAGACCCCACGGGCGATCTCACCGACGTCCGCGTGCAGAGCCTGCTGGGCGCGCACACGCACATCTTCCGCCCCAATCTAATAAACGAATTGCGCGTCACCTATCTGCGGCGCAAATTCCTGGATTCGCGCCCCGGCTTCGGCGAGGACCTGGCAGGCAAGATCGGGCTCAAGGGTGTGAGTGCGGCCGCGTTCCCGGCCTTCACCATTCCGGGCTACGCCACGCTGGGCAACGCCAGCGCGGTCTACCGCCTCCAGACGCCCATCCTGGACCGTCAGATTTTGGATGCGCTCTCGTGGAATCGCGGCAAGCATGCCTGGAAATTCGGCCTGGAGTTCCGCGCCGGCGCCAACGATGAAATCCGCGACCGCGGATCGGCCGGCAATTTCACCGTCAGCCCGCTGATCACGGACCTGCCCGGCGTTGCCGGCACGGGCAACGCGCTGGCCAGTTTCCTGCTCGGCGAAGTGAGTTCCGCGAGCGTCCAGGTCTCCGACAAGATCCCGTCGCGCGCCTCATACCTGGCATTCTACGCGCAGGACGATTGGCGCGTCACCGATCGTTTGACCGTCAATGCCGGCTTGCGGTGGGAGGCCGAACTGCCGCGCAGGGTCGTAGGCAACAAGATGAACTCTTTTGACCCCACGGCGATCAACCCGGTGTCCGGCACCGCCGGCGTGGTCACGTTTGCCGGCGTCAACGGTGTGCCCGCGCGTGCCTTCGCCACCGACACGAACAACTTCGGACCGCGCCTGGGATTAGCCTGGCGGATCCCAGGCAAACGCGAGACCGTGATCCGCGGCGGTGGCGGCATCTTCTACGGACCCACGGTCAGCAACACTATCGGCGATGTGGCCTCGCTGGGCTTTTCGACCTCCGCCAGCTATATTGCGTCGCTTGCCGAATTGCAGAGCGCGTTACGCCTGCGCGACGGTTTCCCGGCGGTCAGCCGCCCGGCGCTGACCGCCGCCTTCGGCGCCGTTGCTCCCGGCCAGACTCCCAACACTTCGGTCGCCTTCTTCAATCCCAAGCAGGTCGCCCCCATTTCGTATCAGTACAACCTGAATGTGCAGCGCGAGGTCGCTTCCGGCCTGCTGGTGGAGGCGGGATACCTGGCCAATGTGAGCCACCATTTAACGGCCAACGATCTGAGCCTCAACCAGGTGGCTCCCGAACTCATGGGAGCGGGCAGTGCGCAGGCGCGCCGTCCCTTTCCGCAGTTCAGCAATGTCACCTGGGTCAATCCGTCGATCGGCAATTCCACTTACCACGGCGGCTTCGTGCGCTCCGAGAAGCGCTTCGGCGATAACTTCTGGTTCCTGGCACATTACACCTTCTCCAAGTTCCTCGACGATGTGGAATCGGCCAATGAATACGGCATCACCGGCAGTTACATGGACGCCTACAATCGCAAGCTGGATAAAGGCTTGAGCGGTAGCGATGTGCCGCATCACCTGGTGCTCACCCTACTTTATGAGTTGCCGCGGTTGCGCGGCAATCGCATCCTGAAGTCCACTCTAGGCGGCTGGAAGCTGGGTCTGCTGGAAACCGCCGAATCGGGTGCGCCCTTCACCGTGATTACCACCGCCAACACCACCAATGCTTTCCCCGCGGGATCGCTGCGTCCGAACCTGCTGCACGATGCGTCGCTGGCCAGCGACCGGCGCAGCATCGCCCGCTGGTTCGATACCTCCTCGTTCGCCGCTCCGGCGCAATTCACTTTCGGCAATTCGCCGCGCTCCGGTCTGCGCGGCGCGCCGCTGGCGACTACCGATGTCACGCTGGAAAAATCCATCTGGCTGAAGGAAAAGCTCAAATTCGATGTGCGCGGCGAGTTCTACAACATTCTGAACCACGCCAATTTCAACGTCCCGGGAGCCACCTTCGGCGCCGCCGATTTCGGTTTCGTGACCAGCGCCCGCGCGGGACGGACGGTCCAAATGGCGGGACGGTTAAGCTTCTAAATTCGCGAAGCACGCAGGCCCTTGCGCACCAACGTGGGACAGACGCTTTCGTCTGGCACCACCGCAATCCCAGCGATTGTTTCAGAGCTTCCCAGGGAGCGGACTTTCCATCGGGCTCACCTCAGCACGCGCTCTACATCGCGCCCATACCACCACAGCGAGACCCCCCACGCCGCCACGGCCGGCGCCAGAAACCACGTGCTTGTCGAGAAGATGCCCGATGCCGTCATCGCCAAGGCTATCAACTGAATTGCCCCGTTGCCGAGGGCGCCGCCGGTAGAGAACCGCCAGCGCGTTTGCGGGCGCGGATGTTCCACCGCCGGGGCGTGCCCCACCGCCAGCGCCACCAGCGCGGCGCCCGTTCCCGGCAGCACGGCCAGCGGCAGCGTCAACGGGATGACCACCGCCAGAAACGCCACGTCCTTGGCCAGCAGCAGTTGCCAGCCGCGCACCGGCAGCAGGCGGTAGCGCGAGAGCCCGCCTTCGCCATCCAGCCCGAACAGACACTGCGCATAGCTCGACATCGCCCCTACCACCAGCACCGTCATCGCCATGAATGCCTCGGGCGGCAACGGGGGCCCGAACCAGCGATAGAGCAGCGCCGCCAGGCTGAGAATCAGCGCGCAGTAAAAATCCAGCGTGGTGAGGATCTCGCGTAGATTCTTGCGCACCAGTTGATTCAGCGGCCCGGGAAACTGAGGTACGCGCCGCCACATGCCTTTGCCGCTGGGCAAGGGCACGGCCGAAAGCAGGAACGCCCCGGCGAACAGCCCCGCGATTATGGCCCACAAGCCCACCGTCAGCGTGCGTCCCGCGCCCCAAACGGCCAGGCCGGCGAGCCCCCACGTCAGAGGATTGATCCACGGACTGGCCAGGCGCAGAACCCAGCGCTCGCGCCGGTTCAGCGGCCACAGCGCCAGGCGCGATGGCGGGATCTTGCGCAGCGGGTCCGTGCTCAGCGGAAACAGCAGCACCAGCCCCATAATCAGGTACACGAAGGTTCCCGCTTTGCCCAAGAGAAACACCGTGATGAGGAAGAAATTGTTACCCGCCAGCGATTGGAATGCGGTCCAGTCCCGGCGGTAGGCAAGCGCCAGCGCCCTCAGGATCGCGAAGGGCCGAGCCATTCCAACTCCTCGACGACGGGCGTCTCCACCAGATCGAAATAGTGATCCTCCAGCGATTGCGGCAAGTCGCCGGCCGCGGAATCCCACACTTTGGTCCCTTTACGAATCATCACAATCTGGTGCGCGATGCGTTCCACCATGGAGAGAATGTGCGACGTGAGGAACACTGTCACGCCGTGCCGCGCCACCGATTGCAGCAGATCGCGCATGATCTTCGCCGTCACCGGGTCGATGGCCTCGAACGGTTCGTCCAGGAAGAGCACCTCGGGGTTGGGCAGCAGCGCCATGGCGAACGCCGTCTTCTTGCGCATGCCGTGGGAGCAGGAAGCCGCGAAGGTGCGCCGGCCGTGCTCCAGGCTGAGGGCGTGCAGCAGTTGGGTTGTGCGCGCGCGCGTCTCCTGCCGGGGCACGCCGTAGATGTCGCCGGTGAGCAGCAGGTGCTCTTCCACGGTGAGATCGTCGAACAATCCGAGATCCTCCGGCAGCACGCCGATGCGCCGCTTCAATTCCAACGGATTGGCCGCGGCATTCATGCCGCACACTGTGACCTCGCCCGAAGTGGGCGCCAACAGGCCGGTCATCATCTTCACGGTGGTGGACTTACCGGCCCCGTTCGGCCCCAGGAACGCGCAGATCGCCCCGCCGGCTACTTCCAGGTTTAGCCCGTTCACCGCGGTGAATTCCCCGAAGCGGCGTGTCAGATTACGGCAAGAGATCATAATGTACTATTGTGACGGCTGCGGACCCAAAACGCGACGCAAGGATAGTAGGCTGGAAGAGATGCCTGAGAACCCCGACCCGAAAATCGACGAAGACCTGGAGATTCTCCGCCGCCTATGTGCCGATGTGCTGAACGGCATGGAAAGCTGGCACACCGATTCCGACCGGCGGCGCGCCAAGCGCTACTTCTTTGAGGCGACGTCCAACATTCAGGCCGAGGAGAGCGAGATTAACGGATTCCTCCAGTGGTACACCTACGATTTCCGCGACGCTGCCACCCGCCGCACCCTGCTGGAGCACCATCTCGAAACCCACGGCGCCCAACTCACGCCGCGCGAGCGCGTGCTGCTGGAGGCCCTGCGCGATTCGTGGCCCGGCGTGTTCGAGGCCGAAACCGTCGAAGAGGGCCGCGGCGTACACTTGCGCGACCTGGCCAGCGGCGAAACCATCTTCGTCCAGGATATTACGGCGTCGCGCGAACTGGTCCGGGGGGACTGCATGCTCAGCCGGATCGAGCAACTCGATGGCAAGTTGATGTTCGTTTCGGATTTTTTCTCCGTGCCGCCCGCGGTGAAAGGCGAGTTCCTGGAACTGATCGACAAGGATGCGCGCGCCGCCGGGCAAACGCGGGTGGAATACGTGCGCCGCAGCGGCAACCTGCTCTACCGCAAGATCCGAAACCTGAGCGACAAGTGGCTGAAGAACCTTCAGGTGGTCAATCGCGAAGGCGACACCGTGGAGTTTTGCCGCGCCGATTACAGCGTGCTTGACGAACCCGCCCTGCTGGTTAAGCTGCGCTCGCTGGCGGAACTCAAAGAGGAGCCGGGCAAGCCGGGCGAAGCCCACTTCGCGTGGCTCGAAACCGCCGTGCAGGGTCCGCGCCCCGTGTACGGCCATGTGCAGGCCGGCGGCGGCCACCTGTTTCTGGAAGTACAATCCCGCATACGTCTCCAACTTGGGCGCGGATTGCTTGAAAGCCACGCCGGAGGCCTGCTGAAACACCAAGGCGATGCGTTCCAGTCGCTCGACGAAATTAAGCGGCAGATAGCGGCTTCGCGCGAACCGCGGGAGCGGGCCGAAGCGATCCCGGCGGAGGTCGAGCGCGAAATGATACTCCAGATGAAGGCTCGACACTACGCCACGTGGGCCGACGACCCGCTCCCTGCGCTGGGCGGAAAAACCGCGCGCCAGGCCGTCAAAACCAAATCCGGCCGCAACACCGTACTCGACCTCATCCGCAGCATGGAAAACGGCGAAGCCAGGAGAGCCAAGGATGGCGAACTCGCCTTCGATTTCACCCCGATACGCAAAACTCTGGGGCTGGAAGAGGACTGAGCCCGGGGCACCCCGCGCCGAGCGGTTGGGTCCCATGGTTACCCCGGCGCTCAATTTCCTGTCACAATTTCGGAGTGGACGTCGTATTAACAGGCGTGCAGCCCGACGAAATTGCGCTCAACCCGGCCGTCGCCGCCCCGGTGGGCGACAGCCGTATCGCCGCCTCGGTGGAAGCGCTGTTCCGGGAGCACTACGGCCGGATTGTGGGCATGCTCACCCGGCTGACCGGCGACCGCGCCCACTCGGAGGAAATCGCCTCCGATGTGTTTCATAAACTGTCCCAGCGGCCGGTGCTGTTGGATAGCCGCGAAGATCTCACCGCCTGGATCTATCGCGTGGCCACCAATGGTGGTTTCGACGCGCTGCGCATGAATTCGCGGCGGCGCAAGCGCGAAGAGGCGGCGGGAATGGAAGGGATTCACGCCGCGGCGGCGCCCAGCGCTCTGGACGCTATGCTCGCCGAGGAGCGCCGCGGGCGCGTGCGCGCGGTGCTGGGCGCGCTCAAACCGCGCGAGGCCCAGTTGCTGCTGTTGCGTGCCAGCGGCTTGGCGTATCGCGAGCTGGCCGGTACGCTCGGCATCGAACCGGCTTCGGTCGGGACCATGCTGGCGCGGGCGGAAGCGGAATTTGAGCGCAGGTTTCGCGCACGTTACGGAGAACACGTATGACGCAATGTTGGTCGGAAGGCGCACTCCGGGCCTACCTTGATCGCGAACTGCCCACCGAAGACATGCAACGGGTGGCGGCGCATCTGGAGAATTGCACGGTTTGTTTCGGCCTTTGCGCGGAATTGGGCGCCCGGGCGGCCCATGTTTCGGGCATGCTGGAACTGCTCCCTGGGTGGAGCGGGGCCTTGCCCCGTCAGGCGATGGCGTCGGGCCGGCGGTCGAACTGGATCGGAATCGCCGTGGCGCTGGCCGCGTGCCTGGCGCTGGCCGCCTACTTGCTGCCGAACCGCCATCCGCTGGAAGAAGCGCTCGTGCTGCCAGCGCCCGCCTCCGCGCCCTCGCCCTTGGCCACCGCTATGGCGGCAGTGCCTCCGCTATTGGCCGAAGCGCCCGAGCCGCCGGCGCCGCGCCGCCCGCGCCGAGTGCGCCAATCCGCTCCGGAACCGGCCTATTTCGTGGCCCTCGACGACGAACCGTTTGAGTCGGGAGTCATCATGCGGGTGGATGTGAAACCCGGCAACGTACAGGCAGATATCGTTTTTGGACCAAACGGACGCGCTCACGCGTTCCGCCTGGTCAACGCAACTCAACGCAATTTCTAAAGGAGAAACACACGTGAACAGACTAATATACATTGCCGCAGCGGGCGCGCTGCTCGTTTTCAGCGCTACCGGGCAGGGTCCGGAGGCCATAGCCAAAATGAAGGCGGAGGCGGAAGCCCACGCCGGCATGATGCAGATGAAGGTAGTCGGCGCCGTCAGAGGCACAACCGTCAAGGGCGCTCCTTACTCAGCCGAGGAGGTCAACGAAACCAACCAGATGCTGGCCGATGGCACTCGCATCCACCGCGAAAACCGAACCACCGTCTATCGCGATAGCGAAGGCCGCACGCGCCGTGAAAACCCCGACGACATCACCATCACCGACCCTGTGGCCAACGTCACTTACTTTCTCGATCCCAAGTCCATGACCGGACAGAAGTTCGCCATGGCCTCGGGTAGCTTCTCCCGTAGGAGCAGCAACGCAGGCGCTGCCATGAGCGGCAACACCACTGCGACGTTCTTCAGTACCAGCGGGGCCGGCCCGGCCCGAGTTATCCTCAACGGCCAGCCGCTCGATGAAAAGGCCGTCGCGGAGGCCATGGCCAAAGCCAAGGCGAGCGGATCCACACAGACCGTCATTTATTCTACTGCCGTTGGCAGCGGTTTCGGCACCGGCACTGCGACGGCGGGCGGCATGAGCATGCCCGCTTCCACCAGAGTGATGTTAAAGACCGGCGAAGCGCTCGGCAAACAGATGGTGGAAGGCGTCAACGCCGAAGGCACGCGCAATGTCAGCACCATCGCCGCCGGCACTATCGGCAACGACCGCCCGATTCAGGTCTCCGGCGAGTCATGGTACTCCGACGAGCTTCAGATGGTGGTCATGAGCAAGCACAGCGACCCGCGGACCGGCGACGAAAGCTTCCGTCTCACCAACATCCACCGCGGCGAGCCCGGCGTTTACCTCTTCCAAACCCCCGCCGGTTACCAGATCAACGAACGCAAATAGTACCGGCTTCCCCGCCGAACTGCCTGGAGTCCGGCGGGGATCTCTTACGCCGAGACCATGCGCAATATCTTCTCCGTTCTTCGTTCCCGCCTGCTGACTACCGGGTCTTCGTTCCTTTGATAATTCTCCGGCCGGATGGCCAACCGGAATACCACGTGCGCCAGTTCCCTGGCATTCGCCAGCGCGACATGGTCCCAGCAGGCATCATGAGCGGAGACTTGAGTCCGTGCCGCGGTGTTGCCCGGCGCGCAGATGGCTTTCACCCCGGATTGTCCTCCGGCCGTCAGCCGGTTTGCCGACGTGAACATTTCCAGTTGCACCCGGCCGAACCTGGAATAGCGAGTGCGCCGCTCCAGCCACACCATGGGAAGTTTCAGCCGCCAGCACCACAAACCAAAGGCGTGGACGAGCGCCCGATTGTCCGTGCAGCGCGCGTCCAGATATCCATCTTCCCGAGCCTTGCGAAGGCGCGTTCGCTCTCGACCGTTCATGCAAGTCTATCGGCTGGGTCCCGCGAAAACTGTATTGAGGTTCGGCCGATATATCGAGGTGAGACAGGCCTCCTGGCCTACAAATGTGTGCCATATGAGAACCACAGGCCGGGAGGCGTGTCCCACTCACTTACATCTGTTGTCGCGCAGGGTGTTCCAAGCGGGGTAAATATTGGGGGCGCCGCCGATGCAGCGGCGGTCCATTTGATAGCCGGTGATTTCGTTGTCCTCGACGCGGTTGCCGCGCGCGGGCGCAAGGCGTTCCGCGCCCCTGCCTAAATAGATTCCGCTACGGAACATATCCGGCTCGCCGGGCGTGTAATAGCAGCCGCATCGCGCCGTGTTCAGATTGAGCAAGCGGTTGCGCCGGATTACGTTGTCCGTGCCGATGACGAAGATGCCGCCGTATTTCACGCCGTCCATCAGATTGTCTACGATCCGCACGTTGCGCGACTCCATATCGGGATTAGTATTGTTCATGACGATGCCATACCCGGCGATATCCAGGCAGACATTCCGGCTCACCTCGCCATCGTGAAAACCATCCAGATCGATGCATTTTCCGTTGATCGTGGAAAACTGATTGCGCGCGTAAATCGAGCGGTCCACATTGCCCGCCGTGTCCACCCCCACCGGGATGGCGCGCCCCTCCACATCCACCGCTTCCTCTGGAAAGCCAATGCGCGTGCCGGTATTTCCTTCCACCCGCACTTCCGTCGCGTGCCCTACCTGGAGCGCGTCGCGGCCGATGGTGTCGAAGCGATTCTCCGCGAAGACGCCACGGACGTTGCGCGGCGACGTGTAGAGCGAATGCGTCCAGATACCGTTGCCCCGGATGTTGCGCAACTCGCACCGTGTGACGCGGAAATCGCTGGTGCCCTCTTCCAGCAGGATGCCGCCGGTGGTATTGTTGCGGCCCGCCGGGTTGCGCGAGCCGCTGTCGGCCACCCACACGCCATCGATGGCGACTTGCCGCGACCGGCTGACCAGCACGGCGAATCCCGCGATTTCCCGGAAGCGCACGTTCTGGATAGCGAGTTGCGAAACGCCCTCGGCCAGTACGCCGTTGCCTGGGGTGAAGCGCGCGAACGGCACATCGTAACCGGGCAGCCCGACGCGGGATTCCAGCTTGTCGCGATTGCCGTCCACGGCGAAATCCCGCAAGAGTACGTGACTGCCGCGTACCACGATCAGGGCACGGCCGTGGAAATCCGCCGCCGCGCGCAACACCGAACCCGCGGCGGACCCGCGCACTTCCGCGCCATCTTCCAGCACCATCTCGGCGTGGAGTTCAACCGTGCCCGGCGGCAGTTGCACCAACCTGCCGCGCGGCGAGGGCGCCAGCAGAAATAGGGCGGCGATGGCCAGAAGACCCGTCGCCAGCGCCCGGAGCAACTACGCCACCTCGATCTCTAGCGGTGCAAACTTCCGCTTGCCCAGGCTGACCAGCACCTCGTGCGGCCCTGGAGCGACCTGGGCCGGCAGCCGGAAATTGAATTCGTAGCGCTGCCAGCTCGGGTCCGTGCAGAAGCTCTCGATTTCGAGTACATCCAGCCCTTCGAGGGTGGCGTGGAACTGCGCGGCGTCAGAGACTTCGTGCATGGTGACCTTCACCACGCCGGTGACGATGCGCGTCCCGGAAAGCAGGTTGATGCCGTCGGTGATGGTGGTGATGCGCGGCACGGAAGGGCCGGCGGGGATGATCCGCACCCACACCGGCTCCGCCACCGGCTGGCCCAGCCACAGGAGTTCCACCGGCACCATGCCGGTACGCAAGGCTTCGGGCAGCGCGACATTCACTTGCGCGATGCCGTCTTTTTCAGGCTCGCCGATGTACATGAGGCGGCAAGAGCGGCCGTCGGCGGTGACGGTCAGGTTGTTCAGGTCGGCCTCTTCCGGCTGCCCTTCCACCCACAGAGCAAGCGCCGCCAGCGGCCCGCGAGCCGGCGCCACGGCTTCGCCGGTCAGGGCGTCGCTAATCCGGTGGATTACCGATGCGCGTGGCACCCGCCGGCCGGCCAAAGACGCGGTCCAGCCCGCGGGGCGCTTGCGGCACGCGATCCACATGTACTGCGTCCAGATCTGCTCCATCAGCAGCAACTGCATGTCCTCGTCGCGCGCAAACTGCGTGATCTCATCCGCCGTGATGCGTACGCCGCTCCAGGTGTCGTACTGTTTGGCGTGCGGCGGCAGTCCGTTGATCTGGCAGCGCAGGATGCCGCCGGTCTTCAATACGCGCCGCGCCTCGCGCAGGTAGTTGAAAACCACGTCGCGGCTGGGGATGTGCTGGAAGACGGCGTAGGAATAGACGAAGTCGAACTTTTCCTCGGGAAACATGGCTAGGTCCGAGCCGGAGCAGTGCTGCAGGTGCGCAGTGGGCGTGTCGCGCAGCCGCTGCTCGGCCAGGCGGACCATTTCGTCGGATACGTCCACCCCATGGATCTCGCGGAAGTGACGGCTCAGCGGCCGCATCAGACGTCCGGGGCCGCAGCCGATTTCGAGCGCCGCGTCCCTGCCGCGCACGCGTTTCAGGTCCAACTCCAGGATTTTCACCACGTCGCTGGCGGTGGAGAAAAACTCCTCGTCGTCCTGGTCGCGGCGGCCGAAGGCGACGTAATAGTTGGCGTCTTCGCCGGCGCGCGCATTCCAGTCGGCGCGCATGCGCTCTAATACTTTGGGATCTTCCATCGTCGCAGTTGTTATTCTAACGTTTATGTCTCTTGCATTTCGCAACGTCACGAGCGCGCCGCTGGACAACCTGGACGTGGTCGCGCCGGACGGAACCGTGGTCGGCATCATCGGCGAGAACGGCTCGGGGAAAAGCCGCCTGTTACGGCTCGCCGCCGGGATGGAAGTTCCCACGTCTGGCTCCATCAAAGCTTCCGGCGACGTCCGTTGGCTGGGTCCCGACGATGCACTGAATCTGGCGCCCGCGCCGGTGCTGCTGATCGACCGCACCTTCGGCCACCAGGATCTGGTGGTGCGAGAGCGCGCCGCGATAGCGCTCGACCGCATCCGCCGCGCCGGGGTCACTACCCTGCTGGTGTCCCACGAAGAGGAACTGATCCGCCGGCTGGCCGACGAAGTCTGGTGGCTGCACCAGGGCAAACTGGCCGGCCGCGGCGACCCCGAGGAGGTACTGGCAAAGTACCGCAAGCACGTCGCCGTCCAACTGCGCGCCTGGGGGGAGAGCATCACCCCGCCACTGGCCCCCACCTTCCGCCGCGGCGACGGACGCGCCGAAATCCTTCGCGTCGAGACCATCGGCGAAAATGGCAAGCCCACCATGGTCTGGCGCTGCGGTGAACGCGCCGTGGTGCGTGTGGCCGTGCGCTTCCGCGAGGCGGTGGCCGACCCGGTGGTGGGCATCATGATCCGCACCCGCATCGGGCTCAACGTTTACGGCACCAACACGGAACTGGAACAGGTGAAACTCGGCCCCTGCAACGCGGGCAACACGCTCGAACTGGCATTTGCCTTCTGGTGCGAACTCTGCCCGGGGGAGTACACGCTGACCGTGGCGTCGCACGATCCGGATGGCGTCTGGCACGATTGGCTGGAGGACGCCGTCGCCTTCAGCGTCAGCGACTCGCGCTTTACCGCAGGCGTAGCAAACCTGCACGCCCAGGTGAGTCTGCTGGGGCGGAGCTAGCGGCGGAATTTCATGCCATTATAGAGGAGGTGAATGCGTCATGATCGATGCGAAACAGGCTGTCCGAATCGCACAAGAAGGGGCGGCGGATTTACTTGGCCAAGCCTCATCCAATCTGGAGGAGATCGAAAGGCACGCCTACAAGGATCGTGATATCTGGAGCATCACCCTCAGCCTGCCGAGAGATCTGAATCAGCTGCCTCCATTCGCTCGGCTTACTGCCACTCCGCTGCAGTATAAGCGTTTTCTGATCGATGTGGAAACCGGCGAACTGGTTGCTCTGCAGTTGCGTGAAGTCGCCTCGCAATGATCTCAGGGGGACTTGGCCTACGCTCGGCTGCCAGTGCTGGGCTCTTGGTCGATACTAACCTTCTTGTGCTCTTTGCGGTTGGCACGGTGAACCGCAACCGCATCGAGACGTTCAAGAGGACTCGCCAGTATACAAAGGCCGACTATGACCTGTTGGTTCGAGTGCTTACGAACTTCTACCCCTTGTATACCGTCGCCCATGTCCTGGCGGAGGTCAGTAACCTAACCGATCTCCCAGGCCGTGAACGGCTGCAGGCCCGGAATGTCCTGAAGGAGACAATCTCCGCGCTGCACGAAGCGGAGATGCCAAGCGCGCGAGCGGCAGAAGACCGGCTCTATGAAGATCTTGGGCTTGTCGATGCAGCAATTGGGGCGGTGGCCCGCACTCACAACTGCGCGGTGCTGACGGATGACCTGGACCTATACCTTCGCCTGAGTCATGACAACGTAAGCGTCTTCAACTTCACGCATGTGCGAGCGCGTGCGTGGGGAATTTGATCGGTAACCGCGCCAAAGGCAGACTGCGACCTCGGTGTGCCTGGGCGTTTTCCGTAACTGTGCGGCAGGCCACGGTTAAGTGGGGCGGACGCCCTCGTCCGCGCGCGACCCCCGGGTCGCGCTCTTGCCTTACTTCGAATCCAGAATAAACGTCGGCACGATGCCTGAGGCGGAGGAGAAGCCGGTCTTTCCCATCGACAGCCAACTGGAGCAGCCCTGCACCTTGCCCAGGTAGGCGTGCGGGTGGACGTCCACCTGCATTTCGCGAAATTCCAGCTGCCCGTAGGTCATTAACGGGAAGACCGATCTCACCGGTTCTACCCGCTCCTGTACCACGTAGGGTGCGCGCATGGCCAGTCTGAGCGCGCGCTCCCAACCGGCGCTATCCATCTCCCAGCCGAAGTACGTGTGCTGGTCGCTATAGTCGTCATTCGGCTTCAGAGCCAGGCGTTCGCGATTCTGTTTGATGAACTCCGGCAGGTCGATGGTTTTTGTGTCGTAGGTGGTCTTGGCGGCCGATACCAGGCGGGTCCAGGGCACGTGATCGCGAATTGCCTTGCGCTCCACAGCCGGGAATTTGGCCGTCATGGTTTCGTCGGTCAAGAGGCCGAACATCGCTTTCTTGTGCGCCAGTTCGCTGCGGAAGCTGTTCACGACGCACACCGCGTGATCGCGATAGGCCTGCACCAGCGGATGCGTCAAATCGAAGCGGATCAGAAATTCCTGCACGCCCAGCCGTCGATATACCAGGTCGATTTCGAACGAACCCTTGCGCAGGACGCCGTTGCGATATTCCAGTTGCTCGGGGGAGACGATCTCCACCAGGTAGCCTTCGTCGCGGAAGAAATCGCGGAACAGTTCGTACTCGCTCTGGCCGGAGGAATAGGTGTGCCGGAACTCGACAATAGCGATGTTGGGCTTCTTGGCGCCGCCGAACTGCTTGTAAGATTTCAGCAGGGCTTG
>JANYAH010000027.1 GCA_025361425.1 Candidatus Solibacter sp.
CGACACTGTCCCTGAACCTTACCGCCTAGTCCTCACTCAAACGCTGACGGAGCGGAAGTGGTGGCTACCTTTTTTTGAAGTTCTCCGGAACATCGGCCTAAAGACAAGTTGGATCGCGTTTCGACGTGAACGCCTCGTCGATGAATTCGATCAGATCATCGCCGGAATTCTTGAGGAACAACGGAATCGGACTATCAGTCCAGCTGAAACTGGCCACACTGGAAACGAGTCTCCCCAACCGCAGTCATCAACATTGACGGGCGACACTCTACTACGAAAACTTGCTGTCGATGCGATCGCCCGGATGAGCGAAGCAGAATTACGGGCCTTGAACATCCCATTAGGTTATATTGTGGATTCTCTTGTCGGAAATCGGTAGTCAGGCGGGCTTGATTGAAGGTCGTTTTCGTGGTTGGATTCTACGATACTGTCCGTGGCGCTCTAGAGAAGAAATATTCGTCTCAACTGGGTGCTGGCACTCTTGTGTTTATTCGCCAAGCGTCTGGGAAACCCATCCCCGACCTGCAAGATTTCAATTCACGCTTCCCGGATATCGTACCGAAGTGCGACTCCGTCATGGTGTTACTCGCCATTTTGCAGAATTATGGCTGGGTTGCTGACAAAGTCGCTGCAGTGATCCACCGCATAGGAGAGCGGCACCCGCACGTCAAGATTGAGCTGTCCGCGCCGCCCCGTCTTGAGGTTGGCGTTGGAGCCGCGGAAGAATTGATCAAGGAGATCGAGGAATTCGGGCTGCCTGCACCTGAAACACTCACCCTGCAAATGCTAGAAAAGGTACTGGGAAACACTCAGGTGCTGTGTATGAGCCTGGAAGGGAAGGCTGGTTTTGCCGAAGCGTTAGAACGCGCCAATTTCCCGCACGAATGCATCACACGGTTCTTCGTCGAGCGTCCCATCGAGCCGGGCAGGAATTCGAATCTGATGAACATCGTGAGCCAAGAGGCGCGGCGCTGTGCGCATTTTCTATATGCGTGGGACGGCCTCCGCACGTTGAAGCCAGACGTGAAGAGGAAATTCTCGGGGAAGGCCTATGAGGCTCAGACGTCTGCGAAGGTAATCGAGATCTTCCGAAAATGGCTTCTCAGCGAATTCAATCGGCTTAGTGCCCTGCGCGCGGACGCATCCGACAGTAAGTCCGACTGACCTCCACTACAATTCGTGACGGCAGGGCATTCTGAGCGCGTGTTACCTTCATGGCACGTCTAGGACCGCCCCGGAGTGGCAACAACAGACGGTTCGGGTTCTCGCGCGCCATGCTCTCGCGCTATTCCCACGTCCGGACGTTCAGCGGGATCAGCCATACCGGCAGCAAGCATTCAAGGCGTCTACTTGGAAGGCGGATACATGTCGAGAGCTTTGCAGGCTTGAATCTGGTCTGATTCGCGGGTTGTCAACTCCACGATCTTCTTGTCAATGGTCTCGTGGTAGAGCTTGAGGCACGGATCGGTCACATCCATCTTCCTCTTTAGATTCTGGACAAAGCTCGAGCTGACGGTGATAGGCTGCGCTGACGCCATTCTGTTAAAGGCCGCTGCGCACCTTTGCCGATCCAGTATGTCTTTGCCCGTCTTCTTATCGTGATGAATATAGAGTTGGCAGATCGATTTCACAAGTTTACCGACTGTGCCATTCTCGTCCATGTTCATCGTGCAGTTTGGGTCTGATGGACCTACAGCTACACAGACGGCGATCGATCTGTCCCAGTCGCTTTTCTCCTTTTGATATCGATCGGACCTGGTCTCTAGGACTTGCTCGTATTCCAGGCGCGCCCTCATGTGTTCCGGCGATTCCGCTGTCTGTCCAACGAGCTCGCATCCAGCCAGAGCTAGCAATACTACCCTTGTCATCATGTGTCTCGTGCGAAGCGGGCACCGGCGTACTCGCCGTCAGCGAGCTCACTATCCGCAACTGCTCCGTCCCTTTCCTCCCACTGGAATACTTGACGCACCCGCGCACCTGAACAGCCTGTTGAGGATGGCCCTGGCACCCACAGGCGCCGCGGCTGCAAACTACAACTCGATTGTCCCACACCTTACGTCGCTGCTCGCGTCGAAGATCGGAGCTCGCGCCATGTATGAGCGTGGTCTATCTTGAGACTGCGACTTCGCGAGGCGGCGGTCCGCTTTAATATGGCCCCTCAAATGATGGCCGCGCGGCCTTCCCGCGCGGGCCCTTTGCATGGGGTCGTCCCAAACCTGGACCACAGCACGGTCCTTGCGGTGGGTCGGGTGGCTGTGGATGGTGGAGTTGGCCACCGACGAGTGGCCGAGGCGTTGTGCTGATGGTCGCGATGTCCACGTCTGTTCGAGCAGGACGTACGGGTGGCGTGGCGCACGGTGTTGGAACGAGGCTCCCAGTCCTTCTCCCCGGATCCGTAAGCCCGTCGGACAGTGACTATTGAACCACCACTGATTCAGTTACCACTAAAGTCTGCTGCCGCTCCGATTCCGCCTTCCGCTTCTCGTCGGCTGCCAATTGGCGCGCGGCAATCTCGTCGAGGGCGCGCCGCTTCGCCTCCATCCGCACGTGGGAGTATCGTGAAAGCATGGCGCGCGAGACGTGGCCGGCGATGCTCATGATCACCTCGTCCCCCGCGCCCGATTCAGAAAGCTCGGTGACCAGCGTGTGGCGGTTGTCGTGCCAGCGCCCAACGACCTTCGCGTTGCCGCGCACCTGCGTCCACGCGGTCTTTAACGAGGTAACGGGGCGTGTTGGATCGTTCGGTTGCCCCTTGCCTGCAGGGAAGACGAACCACTCCGGCTGGCACTCGCCGAACCGCCGGATGTACGACGCGGCGTGCGCCTCAAGCGCGATCATGACGGTATCGTTCAGCGGGATCACCCGGCCCGTACCGGCGTCGGTCTTTGACTTGCCTACCGTGAGTTGTTTCTTATGGACGAGGTCGATCTGCCGCCACCGGAGTTCGCGCAACTCCTTGTCGCGCAGTCCGCAGTTCAGATCCACGACGAGGGCGGGGTACATGTTCTTGCTCCGCAGCTTTGCAGCCTCCGTCAGCATGCGCGCCTTCCCGTCGGCGGTGTATGCGCGTCCGGGCGACGGCGGCAGGGCGAGTTTCATCGCCTTCTCTCGGCGCAACTTCGCGCGGATCAAATCGCCCTGGTCGCCGCACCGCCGCAACAGCAGCAGTAAGTCGTTGATGGTCTTGGGACCGGCCTTCTCCGTGAGGCGATCCGTCTGGTACCGCTGAACGACGGTCGGCGTTATCTTCACAACGAGTCGCTTGCCGAGGAGGTGGGTCACGTGCCCGAGCGCATAGACCGCGAAGGTCGCGGACTCGTGCTTCGCTTTGTACTCGACCAGAAAATCGTCTGCCGCCTGCTGGATCGTCTTCCTTCGCTGGTCGCGGGCCTGCGTTGTGGTGAGCGATCCGGACGTAATCAGCGACCAGCGCTTTCCGCTCTTGTGCGTGGTGCCGGTAACGGGGACTCCGGGCGAGGGACTTCTGTATCCGCCCCTGGCGCCTGGCCAGAGCGGACTCGCCAGGAAGTCCTTCGCGCTGATCGACCGTCTGCGATTGATCGAAAGCGGAGGATCCGGCGCGTGTTCAGGGAGGTGGCGCGCCAAGAAATCTCGGCGATCGATGAGCGGCTGGCGGTCTTCCTCGGCATTGGCGACCGGCATCATGGAACGGGCGCGCCGCCGGTCCAGTGGGACAGGCCAGTGTGATGGTCGCAAGCGCGCGCTTACTTCAACAAGGGCATCGGATCCACCGCGGTCCCTTGCCACCAATTTTTCTCGGGTCCGAGTTGAAACACCGCGAAATGCAGGTGTGGAGCATCCGGAGACGCATTGCCGGTGGACCCGACATAACCCAGCACATCGCCTTTGCGCAGCAGTGTCCCCTCTTTCAGTCCGGGAGCATAGCGATCCAGGTGCGCGTAGTAGAAGCACCACATCCGGGAATTGTCGAACTGGTATACCGTGAGGCCGCCCGGCTTGCTGGTGAACAGCTTGACCACGTTCCCCTCGGCAACCGCCAGGACCGGTGCACCGCGCGGCGCCACAATGTCCAGCGCCTCATGTGCCTGGCCGCCGCGCACGTCGGGGAAATTACTCTGCAGAGTGCGCGGATCCAGCCCCGCGAGCGGCATGCCCAGCGAAGGCGCCCCGCCGGGGGGGGCCTGTGCCGGCGGCCTGGTGGCAGGTGACGCATAGGGCGGCAGCGCTGCCGGTGCCGGCATCCCGGTGACAGGCGGAGGCTCTGGAAGGTGGGAGGCCGGCGGCACTGGCGGAGGCTGCTTGCGCTCGCCTTGGTCGAATTGCGGATCCTTGAACTGAATCGCCGCGGGAGCCGCTGGTGCCGCCAGCGCGGGCCCCGGCAGGAGGCGTCCGGTGCTCCACAGTACCGCCGCCAGGCAGACCATCCCCGCGGCGAAGCCCAGTGCGAATGCCGCTACCGTCTTCATGTCTCTATTCCTCCAGCTTGGCCCGCGTGCCGGGCCGCACCATCATCGCCAGCTCCACTGCGTCCCAATTGGTTAGCCGGATGCAGCCGTGCGAAGTGGCGTGGCCTACTTTGCCCGGCTCCGGGGTGCCGTGAATCCCGTAGTGTTCCTTGGAGAGATCGATCCAAACCAGCCCGACCGGACTGTTCGGCCCCGGCGGGAGCGTCTCCTTATCCGCGGAGTGCTTTGCGTCCCAGAAGAGCTTCGGGTTGTAGTGGAACTTGGGATTACGGGCCACGCCATTGATCTTCCAGTCGCCGACCGGCAGGGGATCGTGTTCGCTGCCGATGGTGGCGGCGTAAAACGCCAACAGGCTGCCGGAAGAATCGTACGCGCGCACCGAACTTTCCGCCTTGGAGACGACGATACTACCAGCCCGCGCAGGCGGCATGACGAGGACGTTCGGCACCGTCAACCGCTGGCCATCCAGCTCAAAGTTCGCGCCCGGATTGAGCGCCTGCAGCAGCTCCGGACTGGAATGAAACTTCTCACCCATTCCTTCCAACGGCGACGAGTACCCAAGGTACGGCAGCTTCGCCTGCGCCTGCATATCGCCGGGTTTGGGCACGAAAGGCCCCTTCAGATCCTCGGGCGTAATAGTGTAATCGAGCAGCGCCGGTGCGGTATCGGTGTTGATCGCGCCCCAGGTCACGGCGTCGAGTGTTCCGGTGAGCGGGAGCTTCCGCTCGCCCTGAAATGCGGTGAGGACTTTCTTGAAGTTGCTGCCGAACGTTCCATCAATCTCGCCGCAGGAAAAATGCGCCCGGCCCAGCAGAATCTGGGCGCGCACTACGCCCGCCCCTTTGGCGCCATCGGCGAGATTCTCCTGCGCCGGATTGTTCACCGCCGCGGAGTCGATTGGGACGATTGTGGCGTGCAGCACAACCGCCGAAAATGCAAAGCTTACCCACCCAGGCGTCATAATGAGTTGGCACAGCACGCCGAATGCCGTCGTGCGGCGACCGGGCAAGGCGAACGCCTGCCAACTCAGGGCAGCTCGCCGAAATCGTAGAACTTGTGCGTCACCGTACCGTCTTTTGCCGTGACCACGCGGAGGCCAGATTTCGCGCCGCCGAGCGGCATGCCCACCGGCGCACTCGTCACCATCTCCAGGTCGTCGTCGCGTCCCTTTTCGTTGCGATGATAGTGGCCGGCAAAAACCTGCTGCACGCCGTACTCGTGCATCACGCGCAAATATCGTTCGCGGACCGGCTTCGGAATGTTGAAGTATTGGTCGGTTTCATCCGGTTCTTTCAGGAAAAACGAGATGTGCTGGAACACGATGATGTGCCTGGCGCCCCCCAATTTGACCCGCTCCAATTCGTTGCGGAACCAGGCCTCCATTCTGGCCGCCTCCTCGGGAACCTTCTCCGCGCCCTTCTCCAAATTCGAATTGAGCACCACTCCCGCCACATCGCCCACGCGGAAACTGTAATAGTCTGGGCCGAAGCGCTCGCGATACTGGGCCAGCGATTCCTTGGTCGGCTCGTTGCCCACGTCGTGGTTGCCGGCCACGTTGAAGAGCTTGATCTTCGGGTCCAGTTTAGCCGTGATGCGCTTATACTCCGCCGTCATCGCGGCGTCGCCGGCCTTATTGATCAGGTCGCCCGTGATTACCACGAACGCCGGTTTCAGCCGGTTCGCCGTGGCAATGGCGAACTCGAAGTTCGCCGTCTCCTGCGCAAAATCCGCATCTTTGGTGTACATGCCGAATTGCGGGTCCGACATCTGCACGAAGGTCTGGGCAGCCAGCGTGCCCGCGAGGGCGAAGACCAGGAGCAGGCGTTGGATTGTCATGGTTTCACTTGGTAGAAGCCGGCCAGCGGACCCGCGCCCGCCAGGTATTTGCGCGCGCGCGCCAATTCCGCGATCTGCCGGATGTGTCCCAGATCGTGTAGCGCCCATGCGTTCAACATCTGTGTAAGGGTGACCGGTCCAACCTCCTGGTGCACCGCCTTGCGTTCGCCGGTCCCCGGCGGTAAGTCGCGCAGCGTTTCGATGTTGGTGTCGCGCTGTTCCTCGAAATGGTCGAAGGCATCCTCCGGATCCATGTTGCGATACAACTCCAGGTGGTCTTGCGGGTCATCGCTTTCGAAAGTGGGATTTTCTTCGCTCAGGAAACGGTCCAGCCGCGCCCGGTAGCAGTGTGCTTCGGTATGGCTGAGGTGGGCGAGCACTTCGCCCACCGAAAAGCGGCCGGGCGCCGGGTTCCAGCGCAAGTCCTCGGCGGAGAGTTCGGCCATCAGGCCGCGCAAAATCGCCGGCGTAGCTTCCAGCAGATCCAGGCAGGGCAGTCCGTTATCCATCGGTTTCATCCTACAATGTTCTCGCCGCCATCCACGTGAATCGTGTTGCCGGTCATCCAATACGTAGCCGGATGGCACAGCGCGGCGATGCAGCGTGCCACGTCTTCCGGTGTCGTCAGCCGCTTGTTGGGGTTGCGCAGGCGCGCGATCTCCATCAGTTTCTCATGCCCCGGGATCAGGCGCAGCGCGGGCGTCTCGGTGACCCCGGCCAGAATCGCGTTGGCGGTGATGCCGGCCGGCGCCAGTTCCAGCGCCAGTTGCCGGATGTGCGCCTCCAGAATGGCCTTGGCCGCGCTCACCGGCCCGTACTCCGGGATGGCGCGCGTGCTGCCCGAACTGGTCATGGCGAAAATCCGCGTGCCTTTGTCGAACAGTCCGGCCAGCAGGCATTCCTGCACCCAATAGACCAGCGAGTGCCCCATGATGTCCGCCGTGGATTCGATCTGCTTCTTGTTGGCCACAATCTCCGCGCCCGCCAGCGGCTTGAGCGCGCCCCACGCCAGCGAATGCATCAGCACGCGCAGCCAGCCCGGGTGTCCCGAGTGCTCTGCCAGACGCTGCCGGATTTTCTCCACGCAGGCCTTACGCTTCTCCTCATCGGCGGCGTTGAAATTGAAAAACTCGCACTCCCGGCCCAGCGCACGAATCCGCTCCTGCACCTCGGCGACGTGCGGGAGTTTGTCGCGCCGGTCCATATGGACACCGAAAATGTTCATGCCGGCGCGCGCCAGTTCCAGCGCGCTCGCCTCGCCGAATCCGCTACTTGCACCCAGAATCAGGGCCCAGGGCTGTTTACTCATTTGGCTGCTCATGTGACATGTCTGACTTCAATTTCCCTTTCCTCATTTTCGCCAGGCCGGATGTAGATCTCCGTGCGCTCCGCCGGCATCAGTTCCCGAAAGCGCTCGCCCCATTCGATCAGCACTAGCGCGTCGCGGTCGAAGATCTCTTCCAGCCCGAGCGTGGCCACCTGCCGCGCGTCCTCCAGCCGGTAAAGATCAATGTGGTACACCGCGCCGTCAGGCCCGTATTCGTGGATCAGAGTGAACGTCGGGCTGGAGACGTCATCGTACTCCGCCGCGCCGCGCCCGCGCACGAGTCCCTTGGCGAGTGTGGTCTTGCCCGCCCCCAGGTTGCCGATCAGCAGCACCACACCGCGCCGCGGCAACTCGCCCGCCAGCCGTTCGCCCAGTGCCATTGTCTCTTCTTCAGACGCGGTGCGGTACGTGGGCACACCCCTCCATCGCGTCCGGAAGATATTGCAGAAGTTCGCTCGGCATCAGGCACTTCTCTCCGAGTGCCTGCGCGCCCAGTTGCCCCGCGAGGCCGTGCAGGTAAACCGCCGACGCCACCGCCTGGTCCGCGCGCTCCGGGAACTGCGCCACCAAGCCCGCGATCATCCCGGTGAGGATGTCGCCACTGCCGCCCTTCCCCATTGCCGGCGTGCCGGTCGGGTTGATCCACACCCGGCCGTCGGGGAAGGCGATCACGGTGCGCTGGCCTTTCAGAACCAGAGTGACGCCATGCGCCGTGGCATAGGTGCGCGCCACGCCGATGCGATCCGTCTGCACTTCGGCGGTACTTTTCCCCGTTAATCGCGCCATCTCGCCCGGGTGTGGCGTGAGGATGCGTATGCGGGAGGCGCGGCCGCTAACCTTCCCTACCAACGCATCGGCGTCCAATATCATCGGCCCTTCGAACGCCTCGGCCAGCGCCTGCACCAGGGTCGCGATCTGTGGCGCGCGACCCAGGCCAGGCCCCACGGCGACCACGTTCTTGCCCTGTGCCAGGGCCTTTAGGTCGGCGTTGAGCGCGATGCTGCCCGATTCGGTTTCGCGCAGCGGCTCCGTCATCAACTCGGGCGCATGCGACGCAATCTCCGCGATCGCGCTTTCGGCCGACGCCACCGTCACCAACCCCGCTCCCGCGCGTAGCGCCGCCAGCCCGGTCATCGCCGCCGCACCGGTCTTGCCGCGCGACCCCGCTACCACCAGCACGTGACCGTAGGTGCCCTTGTGTCCCGCTCTTGCGCGCTGTGCCAGCAGTTCGCGGAACATCGCCGGCTCCAGCAGCGCCAGCCATACGTCCGCATACAACTCCGGCGGGCTGCCGATTGCGCCCACCATCAGTTCCCCGGTGTGGTCGCAGTTCGGCGGCATGGCGTGCGCCACCTTCGGGGCGGTGAACGTCACCGTGTAATCGGCGCGCGCGAATTCGCCGGCCGGCTCACCGGAATCGCCGGGCATGCCGGACGGCAGGTCCACCGCTACTACTGTGGCCAGCGGAAAACCGTGGTTGATTTCCCGGATGCCTTGCAACATGCGCCCCGTGGCCGCTCCGCTCACGCCCGTACCCAGCAGCGCGTCCACTAGCAGCGTGGCGGCGCGCGCCGCCACCGGGATCTCGCGCTCTACCGTGCCCCCGGCGGCCAGCAGCATCGCGAGATTCGCCGCCGCATCGCCCTTCAATTCCCCGGGCTCGGCCAGCAGCACCACGTGCAGCGACGCCGCACGGAAGCGCGTGTGCAACTGGCGCGCGATCACCAGGCCATCGCCGCCGTTATTGCCCTTGCCGCAGAGCACCACGATGCGCTGCTCCCCCAGCGGAGCGAAACGCCCGGCCAGAAACTCCACCACGCGGTGCCCGGCATTCTCCATCAGGACGATGCCGGGGATGCCGGCTTCGATGGTCCGCCGGTCCACTTCCCGCATTTCCGCCGCGGTCAAAATTTTCATAAGCGCCGCGCCACCACCATGGTCATATCGTCCTGCAATTCGTCCGCGCCGGTCCACTGCACCACCGCCTCCATGGTGCGCGCGATCAGTTCGGCGGAATCCGCCCTGGCATACTTCAGCAGCAAATCTTTCAGGCGCTCTTCGCCGAACATTTCGCCGTACACGTTCTCCGGTTCCACGATGCCGTCGGTGTACGCTAGCAGGACGTCGCCCTGCTCCAGCGTCACCGTCTTCTCTTCGTAGATTGCCACCGGAAACGCGCCCACCACGGTGCCCGTGGAATCCAGCATCTGCAGGTCGTTACCGTGCAACAGCATGGGCGCCAGGTGTCCCGCGTTGGTGTACGTCAGGGTGTGCAGGGCTTCGTCGTAGAGCGCGAAATAAAAGGTCGCGTACTTTTCCGGAGAGGTGGTGGCGTAGAGCTGGCGATTCAGCGTGGCGACCATCTTCGCCGCCGAGAGGTGTTCCAGCGGGCTGCCGTTCGCCGCACTCAACTGCGTCCGCATGGTGGATTGAATCGTGGCCATCAAAAGCGCCGCCGAAATCCCCTTGCCGGCCACGTCGCCGATGGCGAATGCCAGGCCGTCATTCGGCAGCGCCATAAAATCGTAGTAGTCGCCCGATACCATCCGCGCCGGACTGCACACGCCCTTTAATTCGAGGGATTTGGTGAACGGCACATCCTTCGGGAAGAGCTGATTCTGCACGTCGCGCGCAATCGCCAGTTCCGATTCCAGCCTTTCCTTTTCCTTGGCCACCACGATGAGGCGCTCCAGATTCTCCGTCATGGTGTTGAAGGAACCACCCAGTTCGGCAATCTGATCCGTACCCTTCACCGGAATGCGATAGGAGAAATCCCCCTCGCGCACATGCCGCGTACCTTCATACAATTCGTGCACCGCGCCCGTAATGGCGCGCGTCAGCTTGACCCCGGCCCACAAGGACACCATCTCCACGACCAGGAACACGCCCATCAGGGTCATCAGAACGGTCATCGCCAACTCGCTCCAGTCCGCCTTCTGGCCGAACACGATCCCGAGCACCGCCGAGAAGCGCGTGTCCACCACGAAGTACAGCCGGTTCGGCGGTTCCAGCGGAGTCTCCCAGGCCGGCACGAACATTGGGTAAGGAAAGCTGACTCCGAAATCCAGCCCGTTCATGGCCGGCGGAACGTGGGACTTCGCCGACCGTAGGGTGTACCCGAGGAAAGTGATGTCGCCGATCCCCGGCACCAGGCCGGCGAGCAGTTCGGCCGTGATGGGCGCCAGAATGGTGACCTCGTTGCCTGCTTGCTCGGCATGCGCCCACGCGTAAAGGTGGTCGCCATCGGGATCCTTTTTGGTCACCAGCCCGCTCGCGTTCTTCCATGGCGCCGGCGGCGCGGTGAGTTTCGCGTCTGGCGGAAAACGGAATTGCTGTTCGCCGGTGGCGAGCATTTGGAATACGGGAAAGTTATTCTGTAGGCCGATGAGGGCGCGCTGCAGTGCGCGCTGCGGATCGCGGGCGGGAGCCCGCGTCAGCGCCTCGGCACGGAACTTCAGCGTGCCCGTGCGGTTGTCCAGGTCCTTCTGCACCATGTACACCGCCATCTGCCCCACCAGCGCGTACGAGGTGACCAGCATCAGCGCCAGGATGAGCACGATGGGCACCACCGCGATGAACAGGTACGCGACAATCAGCCGGTTGCGCAGCCTCCAGATCAGGTTGCGCAGCGCCATCCGGCCGATCTTGACGATGGCGACCACTCCCATGCCGATGGCGGCCAAGCCGGTCACTGTCTGGAATTTCTGGGCCATGCCCGTGAAGAAAAGTAGAGCCCAAATTGCCATCAGGATCAGAAATACTTTCTCGATCCGTCCGAGCCGCCCCCAACTCACTTGGTCGTCCCTTTTCATACCTGTGACTCCAGACTAGCGTAACCGAATCCCGAGCGGTAAACTGGCTTGCATGACTCGACGAATTCTTTTCGCCACCGCTGTACTTTGCGCCATTTTTGCCGGGGCCGCCCTCGCCGCCGATATTTCGGGCAACTGGTCCGGAACCATGCAAGCGGGTAATGACCAAGTTCCCCTCACTTTTGCTTTTAAACAGGATGGTGAAAAGCTGACCGGCACCGTGATTAGTGTCCACAACCAGCCGTTGCCGCTGAGCGATGGCAAGGTTCTGGGCGACAAGGTCACCTTCTTCGTCCAGGCGGATATGAACGGCAGTCCTACCAAATTCATCAGCGAGGGCGTCATCAAAGGCGACGAAATTACCTTGAACATCAAGACCGAGGGCGGTCCGGATTTCGGCCCCACGGTCCTCAAACGCGTCAAGTAGAGTCAACTCAGAAGTGGGACGGACGATCGCCTTTTGTCGTCTGTCACCCAGCCCGCGCTTGATCATTGGCAGGCGCTTCCGCCTGCCAATGTTAAGCTGTAATCACATGAGACTTCTAGTCGTCGAGGACGAAAAGCGCATCGCCGATTTCCTCTGCCGCGGCCTCGAAGGCGCCGGATACGCGGTGGATGCCGCTCTGACGGGCGGCGCCGCACTCGAGTGTATCCACGCCGCCGATTACGATCTCGTCATTCTGGACCGCATGCTGCCCGACATGGACGGCCTCCAGGTCCTCGAAAAAATCCGCAACCGCAAAGCCGGTCCCCCGGTACTCATCCTGAGCGCCCGCGGTACGCTCGACGATCGCGTCAAAGGCCTGGAACAAGGAGCCGACGATTATCTGGTCAAGCCCTTCGCCTTCGTTGAACTCCTGGCCCGCGTCCGAGCCCTTCTGCGCCGCGGCCAGCCCTCCCCGGAACGCCTCCAGGTGGCCGAACTCACGCTCGACTGCATCCGGCGCAAGGTGGTCCGCGGCGCCGAAACCATCGACCTCGCCCCCAAGGAATTCGGCATCCTCGAATACATGATGCGCAACAAGGGCCGCCCCCTCAGCCGCACCATGATCGTCGAGCACGTCTGGGATATGGATTACGACGGGCTCACCAACATCGTCGACGTCTACATACGCCACCTGCGCAGCAAGATCGACGACCGCTACCCGCAGAAACTCATCCAGACCGTGCGCGGCATCGGCTACATGATCGAAGCGCCCGAGAAGCCCGTCGAAATGCCCGTCGGCCCCGCCGCCGCTCCGCAGGTGTGATGTGATCCGCAAACGCGATTTCCGCCGCCTCTTTCGCGGCCTTCGCTTCCGCCTCGCCATCAGCTACGCGGTGCTGTTCACCGTGCTCCTCACCGGCGTCGCCCTCGCCTTCCGGGCGCGCCTCGCCAGCGCCTTGGACAACCAGATCCAGGAAGAACTCAACGCGGATTGGGCCGCCATGAAGGGCTACATGCGCATCGAGCAGATTCCGGATTTTGGCAACCGCATCTGTTCGGCCTGGTATTACGACGAGAACGATCCGGACGAGACCACGATTGTTCTCGACATCCGCAAGATCTACATGGTCGCCGACCAGTTCGGCAACCCGATTCCCGATTCCGTTACGCACGAACCTTCCGTCTCCACCGCCTATGACGACATCGGAGTCGACAAGCCCGCGGACATCCGCAAGAAGGTTTTGGAAGCGATCGCCTCCACCAAGCCCAGGAACCCGTTTGGGGACCGCAAGACATCCAAGGGCGAGCCGGTCAAGATCCGCAGCGGCATCGTTTATTCGGAGGGGCACGGGGCGCCGCGTGCGCCCTACTACGTCGCGATCGGCGCATCTTACGCGGATAATGTCAAAACGCTGCATGCTTACACGTGGATTTTCGCCGGCGTGATTCCGGGCGCCCTCCTGCTGGGCTCGCTGCTGGGATATTACATGGCGGGCCGCGCCCTCACCCCCGTGCTCGCCGTGACGCAGGCCGCCCAGCGTATCTCCGGCACCAATCTCAGCATGCGAATTCCCACGCGCGACGCCGGCGACGAGCTCGATTACCTCATCCTCACCTTCAACCGCATGATCGAGCGCCTGGAAGCCAGCTTCCAGCAGATGCGCCAGTTCTCCGCCGACGTCTCCCACGAATTGCGCACCCCCATCACGGCCATCCGCGGCCAGCTCGAAGTCGCTCTATTCACCGCCGAAACCACCGATCAATACCGCGAGGCCATGTTCAACGCCCTCACCGATATCGACCGCCTCAGCCAGATCGTGCGCGCCCTGCTGCTGCTCTCCCAGGCCGAGAGCGGGCAGATCGTCCTCCAGAAATCGCGCCTCAACCTCTGCGAAGTAGTCGATGACCTGGTCGAGCAGTTCCAAATCCCCGCCGAAGCCGCGGGCGTGCGCCTGACCGCCCAACTGCCGCCCGAGTGTTCCGCCGAAGTCGATCGCGTGCAGATTGAGCGCATGATCACCAACCTGCTCTCTAATGCGCTCAAGTTCACTCCCGAAGGCGGCGCAGTGAAGATGTCCCTTCAGGTGCTGCCCCAATTCGTTGAACTCGTGGTGGAGGATAACGGCCGCGGCATTGCCACCGAGCACCTGCCGCATATCTTCGACCGCTTCTACCGGGTCCCCGGCCAGGGCACCGCGCCCACTCCCGAGCAGGGCCTCGGCCTCGGCCTCAGTTTCGTCGCCTGGATCGTAAAGGCCCACAACGGCAAGATCGAAGTCGAGAGCACGCCGGGCAAGGGAACCCGCTTCATTATCCGCCTGCCCAACGAAGGCGTCGGCAGCGACACCATGGAGTTGGCGAGTCAGCCCGCCAATTTTTAGAGCGAATCGAAGGATAATGGG
>JANYAH010000031.1 GCA_025361425.1 Candidatus Solibacter sp.
GTGATCGGCCCGTATCTGGCGCACGGCATCTTCCCATTCCGCGACAAGCCCGGCGCGCACGTAGCATCTGTGCGCCCGCTCTAGGTTCGCGGCAGCGGCTTCGTAGTATTTGCTCTTACCGGCATCGACGATACGCATCGCTTGAGCGCGCCACAGGCGAGCGGCCAGTGCGGGATGTGGCTTCTCCAGCTTCATGGCCGCTGGCTCGGTGGCGTAGTGACTGAGGTTTTCCAATGCTACATCGTTCGTGACGCGCACTAACTCCGCCAGACGCTCCATCTCTTTGGTCTGGACCATCAACTCCATCACCGAGTCCAGGTCCGCACCCTTTGCCGCGTCCAGAGCTTTCTCGCGCCATGCCGCGCGCACCGCTCTCGGCACGACCTTCATGAGGTCGTCAAAGCTGAACTTGGACGGGCTCTTCCGATACTCGACCCAGGCGGCGTCAAGCGCCTCATCTCCCCTGCCGAGTCTGGTCAGCAACTCGCGCCGCAACCTGCCGAGATCGTATCCCGCCCCGGACCCGTACGGGGTCGTCCGCTCGAGATCGATCCCACGATCCACCCAGTCCAGCGCCAGATCCGGCTTGCGCGAGACGAAAATCGTGGCGAGCGCCAGGCAATCCCGCGCGTCAAGTCCGGTCTGTTCGGCCAGCGCCTCGTAGGCTGCCGGATTCCTTTGCGCCAGATAAATCGCCCGCAGGACGTCGCTCCACCGGCGCCGATCGAACCGCTCCTCGGAGGGGATGGCCTCCAAGCGCGATCGAATCAGGGATTCGAATGCCGCGAGGCCGGCCTTGTCGAACGCCTCGGCGACAGCCTTCTCGATCTGATAGCAGAAGGCATAGGGGTCGTTGTCCATCCACACGAGCAATGTGGCAGCCGTGTCGTTCGGAGGGGCGCCAGACGCCTGGCGGGCCTTGATCCAGCGGCAGATGAGATCCTTGGCAAACTGTCCGAAACTTCCGCTCGAGTCGTCCAGTTCTTCGGCTTTCTCCCGGCATCCCGCGAGAATGATCTCGTAGAGTCTGGCGGCGCGCGCCGCATCGGTCTTCAGGAGAATATCGATTCGGACCGCACCCGCTTCGAGTCTGCTCACGAACGAGAAGCACGCGCGGTCGCGAATGTAAGATCCCGGACTGAGCGCCAGTTCGATCTCGTTTTCGATTGGGTCTCTTCGTATCATACGTCTGGTCATCGGGTATTCTCCGGCGATAACATACTGACGCTTCGGATCGTGCGGACCCGTGCCGATTTCGACAAGAAGGCCGCGCGAGGCTAACGACTTCAACCGCGTCAGGGTGGCTCGTTGGGACAGTCCGATATACTTCGACACGGCTGCCGTCGACCGCGCAACTCCATCGCCGAACAAAGTTAGGATGCGCCGGTCGTTCTCGTCCGCACGTGGTTGCCTTACCCGAGCGCTGGAAATGGTCACGCGAAAATGCGTCCCGATTTCCTCCAGTCTGGGGGACTCCAGGCCAGCCTCCTGGCAAGCAGCGGTCATCCGCTGAATCCCGCTACCCCATTGCTCGATCGGATGGAGTTCATGGAAGACGCGCCCGATTACGCGATTCCGCAATTTAGAGATGCCTTGCATGATGTCCTCAATCGTGAGTCCGAACGGCAGAAGACCGGGGTTCTCGATCTCGATCCGGTCATCAAACAATGTAACGCGGATAAGCGCTCCTTGCTGGGCGTAGTCCGCATGCACGATCGCATTCATCAGTGCCTCGCGGATCGCTACCAGCGGAACCGACCAGCGGTCCTCCCTGCGGACGCCCTCGATGATTGATTCGTGCGTCAGGTGCTTGTGGATGAATGCAATCGCCTCTTCCGCGGCGCGAGGCAGGAATGAGCGAATCTCTGCCGAGTCGAGTAGGCGCGCTCGATTGATTCCCGCAAAGCGGCCGGCCTGGATCCAGGCATCTGGGAACCTGGCGAACCGGTCCTTGCCGAAAAGAAGCAGCCCTCCGACAGTTGGGACCTGACGCCCTTGATGTTCGGTGGTGACGCGCAGGGTGCTCCATGCCTGGGCGGTCAGTTGTCTGTAAGGCGCGAATAGCTCGGAAGCAGCTCGGAAGTCGATGGCTTCCGACTTCAGGTCCGGAATCGCCTGCTCGTCGAACGTGGTTCTCCAGTTCAGGCGTTTCAACTCTTCGATCTGAAGTGCCTCGGCCTTTCAATTAGTCGAGCCGACGCGGATGAAGACTCCATCTTCGGGGCCCAGCCGTTCCAAATAGTGCGGGCGCGTGTTGCTGGGGTAGACCTGCACCGCCAACACGTTCAAATTCCGCCACGGCACCACCTCGATGTCGGGAATGAGGCGTGGACGGATCGAATCGGAGACCAGGTTTGCGAGTTTCTCTTCCGACGCCAGCACGTCGGGCACGCCGCGGACGTTCTTCGACCCGTCCTCCACACCGATGACGACGATACCGCCAGCCGTGTTCGCGAACGCCACCAGGCATTTCAGCAAATCAGCCCGGGCCCAGCAGAAAGCCTTCAAATCGACCGCCCCACCGGCGTATAGAAAAATCCAATCCGCTCCATAGAAAGTTCCGTCTTCAATGCCCCCCCCCGGGGAGGGACAATGACCTAAACTGTCCCAAAATCTAGGATTGGTCCCACGATGAACCTCCTGACAAGAATTGGCCCGCTCGCCCTCCTCGCCGCTCCGGCGTCGGTGTGGGCGCAGGCCGCTCCCGATATCAACGCCAAACTCGCGGCCCTCGAAGCCGCCACCAAGTCCGCGCAAACCGCGGGCGACAACGCTTGGATGCTCGTCAGTTCCGCCCTCGTGCTGATGATGACCGCTCCCGGACTGGCACTTTTCTATGGCGGCCTCGTGCGCCGCAAGAACGTGCTCTCCACCATGATGCACAGCTTCATTCTGATGGCCGTGGTGACGGTGATCTGGGCCGTGGCGGGCTACAGCCTGGCCTTCGGCGGGTCTTCGCCTTACTTCGGCAATTTCCAGTTCGCGTTCCTCGATGGCGTCGGCGCCACGCCCAATGCCGATTACGCGGGCACCATCCCGCACGCCACCTTCATGGTGTATCAGTTGATGTTCGCCATCATCACCCCCGCGCTGATTTCCGGGGCCTTCGCCGAACGCATGAAGTTCAGCGCAATGCTGCTCTTCACCGTCCTGTGGACCTTCGTGGTCTACTTCCCGATGGCGCATATGGTGTGGGGCAAGGGCGGCCTGCTTAACGCGTTTTCCGGTGGCCGTATACCGTGCTTCGATTTCGCCGGCGGCACCGTGGTGCACATCACCAGCGGCGTATCGGCGCTCGTTTGCGCCATCTATCTCGGCAAGCGAGTCGGGTTTCCCAGCGGCGCCATGAAGCCGCACAACCTGGTGATCAGCACCATCGGCGCCGGCATGCTGTGGGTCGGCTGGTTCGGCTTCAACGCCGGCAGCGCGCTTGCCGCCAACGGCCTCGCTACCAGCGCCTTCGTCGCCACCCACTTCGGAGCCGCGGCCGCCACGCTGGCGTGGATGGCCGTGGAATGGGTCGACGCCGGCAAGCCCAGCGTGCTCGGCGCCATCTCCGGCTGTGTCGCGGGATTGGTGGCCATCACTCCGGCATCCGGTTTCGTCAAGCCCTTCCCCGCGATGGCCATCGGCATCTGCGCCGGCGTGCTGTGCTACTTCATGGTGACGCGCGTCAAGCGCAGGTTCGGTTATGACGATGCGTTGGATGCCTTCGGCGTACACGGCGCGGGCGGCACCCTGGGCGCTCTGCTCACCGGCATCTTCGCCACCAGCGCGATCAACGACGGCCTCAAAAACGCGGCCGGCAAAGTGCAACCGCTCGGCTTGGTCGATGGCAACGGCGGTCAGATACTCAACCAATTCGGCGGCGTCGCCATCGCCTGGGGCTTGGCCATCGTGGGCACGCTAGCCATCCTCAAGATCGTCGACGTCACGGTCGGCCTGCGCGTCACCAAAGAGCAGGAAAGCGACGGCTTGGATCTCAGCATGCACAACGAGGAAGGCTATATTTTCGAGAGCTAACGACAGACCTGTTACGGTGAGCATATGAAAAAAATTGAGGCGATCATCCAACCATTCAAACTGGACGATGTGAAGGAAGCTCTGAAGAGTATCGGCATCGACGGCATGACCATCGCCGAGGTCCGCGGGCACGGCCGCCAGAAGGGTCATAAAGAGGTCTACCGCGGCCAGGAGTATAACGTGGACCTGCTGCCCAAGGTTAAATTGGAACTCGTCGTCCCCTCCGAGCGAACCGATGAGATTGTCAATACCATCATCGCCGCCGCCCGCACCGGCAAAATCGGCGATGGCAAGATCTTCGTCTATGAGGTGCAGCAAGCCATCCGGATCCGTAATGACGATCGCGGCGAATCAGCCATTTAACGGCAGTGAGTCGCGCATCCGCCGGCAATTCCTGGCCACCGGCGACGCGCTGACCGCGCTTGCCGAACGTTCCGCCGAAGTCGATCGCCTCGTGATCGATGCCGCCGAACGCCTGCTCTTCCCCGGGATCGCCGCCAGTGTCGCGGTGCTCGCCGTGGGCGGGTACGGCAGGCGGCAACTCTTCCCTTACTCCGACATCGACCTGCTTCTGCTGTTCCCCTCCGAACGGCACATTGCCGGCGCCAAAGACGCCATCTCGGCATTCCTGCGGCATCTCTGGGACGCCGGCCTCCGCATGAGCCATTCCGTGCGCACCCCCGACGAATGCGCCGAGGTGCACGAGTCCAACACCGAACTCAACATCAGCCTGCTGGACCAGCGCTTTCTCACCGGCGACCGCACCCTCTACGCCGGGCTGGCCGACCGCTTGCCGCGCTTCATCCACGCCAATCGCGACGCCCTCGTACGCAATTTGGCGCAACTCACCCGCGACCGCCACACCAAGTACGCCGCTACGTTTTACCATCTGGAGCCGAACGTCAAGGATACGCCCGGCGGCCTGCGCGATTACCAGCTCGTCTGCTGGCTCGGACAGTTGCGCGAGGGCGCCGCCGACCCGACCGCCGAACTGCGCGACGCCTATTACTTCCTGGCACGCCTGCGCTGCCATTTGCATATCCAGAGCGGCCGCGACAACAACCTGCTTTCCTTCGACGCTCAGGATGCTCTTGCCGAGCACTGGCAACTCCCCGGCGCCGCCCAATGGATGCGCGAATACTACCGGCACTCGCGCGCCATTTACCGCGCCGCCATCCGCGCCCTGGAAGCCAACGAAGGCCAGGCCAGTTCCCTCTTTGCCCAGTTCCGCGATTTCCGCTCCCGCGTTTCCAACGCCGAGTTCAGCGTGCACCGCGAACGCGTCCATTTCCGCGCGCCCCAGAGACTGGACGTGGAGCCTGAACTCGCGCTGCGTCTCTTTGAATTCGTAGCCCGTCACGGCGTCCGCCTTTCCGCCGAAGCCGAGCAGCGCATTGAAGCCCGTCTGCCGCGTCTGCGCGACCATTTCATCAACCCCCAGCCGCTCTGGCCGGTGCTCAGCCAGTTGCTGTCCCTGCCGCACGCGCCCACCGCCGTGCGCGCTATGCATGAGACCGGCCTGCTCACCGCCATCTTTCCCGAACTCGCCGGGATTGAGTGCCTCGTGATCCGCGACTTCTTCCATCGCTACACCGTGGACGAGCACACCCTGGTCACGCTGCAAAACCTCTGGAGCCTGCGCACCGCCGGCCACCTCTGGTGCCGCAGCTTCCGGGAACTGCTGGCGGAAATCAAAGACCCCGGCGTCCTCGCCTTCGCGCTCCTCTTTCACGATGCCGGCAAGGGCGCTCCCAATGAAGGCCACGTGGATGCTTCGCTGCGCCTCGTGCAGGACCCCATGACCCGCGTCCAAATGCCCTGGCAGGACCGCGACATGGTCATGTTCCTGATCGAAAGGCACCTGGACCTGTCCGCCGCCATGTTCTCGCGCGACGTCTTCGACCCGCAAACCATCCGCGACGTGGCCCACCAGATGGGGACAGTGGAGCGCCTTAAAGTCCTCACGCTGCTCACCTACGCCGATATCAGCGCGGTCAATCCCACGGCCATGACCCCTTGGCGCGCCGAGCAACTCTGGCAACTCTACCTCAGCGTCTACAACGAGCTTACGCGCGAACTCCAGACCGAGCGCATCGAAGCCCTGCCCACCGGTTCGCCCCAGCGCATCGCCTTCCTCCAAGGCTTCCCCGTACGCTACCTCCGCACCCAGTCCGAAGCCGAAATCGATGAGCACATGGCGCTCGAAGAGAAGAGTCGCAAACGCGGTATGGCCGTGGATGTCCGCAAGCTGGATTCGGCGTGGCAGCTCACCCTGATCGCGCACGATCGCCCGGGCCTGTTCGCTTCGGTGGCCGGAACCCTCTCCTCCTTCGGCATGAACATTTTGAAGGCCGAGGCTTTCTCCAACCTGCAAAGCCTGGTGCTGGACACCTTCACCTTCGCCGACCCGGCGCGCACGCTCGATCTCAACCCCAGTGAGGTCGAACGTCTGCACGCCACCGTAGAGCGCGTGCTCAGCGGCAAGGCGGACGTCAAGGAACTCCTGCGCAACCGTCCGAAGCCGGTGCTGCCCAGCCGTAAGGCCGGCATTCGCGCGCGCGTCTCGTTCGATTCCGAAGCCAGCGCTACCGCGACCCTCGTCGAGATCGTCGCCGAAGATCGCCCCGGCCTGCTGTTCGATCTGGCCACCGCCATCACGGCCAACGGCGGCAACATCGAGGTGGTCCTGATCGACACCCAGGCGCACAAAGCCATCGACGTCTTCTACGTCACGGCCCACGGCGGCAAACTAAACGCGGATAAGCAGGAGGCGATTCGCCGAGCGGTAGAGAAGGCCGCCGGCGTACCGGCCCAGTAATTTTCAAGCACCCCAAATGCGCTTGCTTTCACGCCTCAGCTTCAAGAAACCTCCCTCAAACTCCACCTGCTCTCAAAGTCCATTGCGCGAAAATAAAGTATTTATTTGCCCTGCCATCAATCGCTTAACCACACCATGCCCGTAGGTCGCTTGCACTCTCATGCTATTTTCAAATTGTAAACAGGCAGCGCGGACCACTCGCGCAGCCGCAACAGTTTTTATCCTGGCCAGGATGCGTTGCATGTGAGGTGGTGCTGACTTCCCGTAAGCCCTTAAAAGCTGAACGGTCGTTCCCCTACGTGGAGGAGACCGGCGGGAAGATATTCAGTTCGAACTGATAATCGCCGGTGGATGTTCGGATAGCGCCTGTCGCCGACCCACTGGATACAGAGGTTGTGAATCGAAACGAGGGGACGCTCGATGTGCTCAAGGTAATAAGCACTGCTCCTACGTCTTCGTAGATTCCAACCAAATCAC
>JANYAH010000059.1 GCA_025361425.1 Candidatus Solibacter sp.
CGCCTTCGAACAGGCGCTGGCCCTTGACGTCTTCGCCGTACTCGTCCTTCTTGATGGTGAAGCCCGGCCCGTAGACCGTGAACCCGGCGTTGTTCTCCCGCGAGGAGAGCTTGACCTCCAGGGTCTGGCCCGCCGAGGCGCTGATGAAGTAGTGATTCTGCTCCCCTCGCAGCACGGCCTCGTGGATCTTGGCGGAACTCGTTCCGGCCTTGAAATGGAGGGTCCTCCGAAGGCCACCCGCCGCCAAGGGAGGGGCGGACAGCACCAGGAGCGCGGAGCAACAGAAGCAGAGTCGTTTCATGGAAGCTCCTTCAAGAAGCCTGGCGGAGGAAGCAGGAGGTTGAGAGAGACCTGAAGACAATGCAGGCAGGGCCCGCGTTGACCGTGGGGTGAGATGCTTGCCGAGTTGCAGGAAGAGGGAATTCTACCCATGATGTGTATGGACATGAAAGGAGATACACACCATGCGGACCAACATCGTGATTGAGGATTCCCTTATGAGTGATGCACTTAGGGTTACCGGCTTGAAAACCAAGAGGGAAGCCGTGGAGTTGGGCCTTCGAACCCTTGTTCGCCTCCGGAAACAGGAAGCCGTCCGGAAGTATCGGGGCAAACTCCACTGGGAAGGGGATCTCGATGCCATGAGGAGAGATAGATGATTCTGGTCGATTCGAGCGTTTGGATCGACTACTTTCGGGGCGGCTCGACACCACAAGTTGAAATGCTGGATGCGCTCCTTGGCAACGAACCGCTTGCCATGGGCGATCTGATTCTGGCCGAGGTCCTGCAAGGATTTCAGAGCGAGCGGGAATTCAACCAGGCCAAACACCTTCTGCTGTCGTTTGAAATGATTGAAATCGGTGGGAAAGATGTCGCCATCCAGGCTGCGAGAAATTTCCGGACCCTACGCGGACACGGGATCACCGTACGAAAGACGGTCGACACATTGATTGCTACTCGTTGCATCCATAGCGGCCTGATCTTGCTCCACAGCGATCGGGATTTTGATCCGTTTGTCACCCACCTCGGCCTGAGAACTGCCTACCCGGGCGCCTAACGTTTCGGTTCAGCGGTAGGCGCAGAATACTGTCCGCTGCAACTGGATGTTAGGCAGCGTCGTCTCGAACTGGCGAATGCGTCCCGGCGACGTGTGACGCACAGTTGATCCAGAGGCAGTGCCGAGAATGTGGTGCCGATAGTCACTGGCACGGAGCCGATAGAAGAGAAACCGCCTATCGAGCTGTTCTTCGTCGTGAATTTCGACCAGACCGATTCGCTGGTTGTGCAGATAGCGCTTTCCCGTTGATGCTGGAATCAGAGCTGGATATCCGAGAGTATCTCCAGCTTTACTCAGATCCGTCATCGTGAGGACCAGATCGCCCTGTTCTAAGACGTAGTCGTCAGGGACAGGCCCCGCGTAGTACTTGAGCTTCTCGTCCTGGAAGCCGCCTCCGATAGCGAAATTGCCCGGCGTCACAAGTACGTCTGGCGTCGGGTCGTCAGTGAAGTACTCCCCCTTGAAGGCGAATCCATGTTTGACATGAACATAGTCTCCGAGTGAGTTCCGAGCGGCATCAGTCATCCTTGCCTCGCTTCGGCCCCGACTTCCGCACGGCCTTCTTCGCCGGTTTCTTCGCGCCACGCACCTGTGCCGATGCCGCGCCTGCTTCCAGCCGCTTGACCTCCTTTACCGCCAGATCGAATTCGCTACTCGGCTGCGCCGCCTCCAGCTTCCGGCGCTGGGCGTGGTACCGCTCGAACTGTGCGTGGGCGTGTTCCTCGGCCAGTTCGTGCGACACCGCGCCCGCGTGGGTCAGGACATTGCGCTCGTTGAACTGCAGGAAGGCATCGAGCCGCTCGGTCCATTCGCCCATGTGCATCGGCTTCTTGCGCCGGGCCTGGTCCTCGGCGAAATCGAGGTACATGGTCACGATGCGGTTGAGTTCGGTGATCTCGGGCTGCGACAGGTAATTCTTGGCGACCGTGACATCGGCCTTGCGGATGGGGCCGTGCGGTGCGTTCTTCCAGGTGGCCAGGCCGATGTGGGCCTGGGTGGCGTCGGCGCGGCCCTTGACCAGCTCGGCGGCGGTGCGGCCGTGGATGGCGAAGTGCAGCTTGTTCTGCACGGTGGCAAAGAAGGTTTGGCTGAGCGGGTGGGTGGGGTCGTAGTCGATGCTGGTGGCGTAGATGTCGGTGATCTTCTGGTAGAACACCCTCTCCGATGCGCGGATGTCGCGGATGCGCTCGAGCAGCTCGTCGAAGTAGCCGGCGCCGGGCGAGCGGCCTTCCTTCAGGCGCTCGTCATCCATCGTGAAGCCCTTGACCAGCAGCTCGGCAAGCCGCGCCGTCGCCCACTGGCGGAAGGCGGTGCCGCGGGCGGAGCGGATGCGGTAACCGGCGGCGAGAATGGCGTCCAGGCTGTAGTGGTCAATGGCTCGAGTGACTTGGCGGCTGCCCTCGGTTTGAACTATTCGGAAACTCCGAAGAGTTGCCCCTGAGTCGAGTTCGCCATCGGCATAAATATTTGCCAGATGTTCGTTTACAGTCGGAACCGAGACCTGGAACAGCTCGGCGATGAGGCGCTGGGATAGCCAGACAGTGCGCCCCTCGAGGCGCACCTGCAGGCGGGTGGCGCCATCGTTGTAGATCAGGATCTGGCCCTCCGGCGCCGCCGGTCCGGGCAGCTTGGGATCATTCGGCATCGCCCACCGCCTTCAGGCGCTCGCGCACCACCGCCATCAACCGCTCGCCCTCGCCAAAGGACTGCTCCAACTCCGCTAGCAGCCGCGGGTACTTCTCCGCGAACGGCTCGCCGTCATCCTCCTGCGCTTCAGCGCCGACGTAGCGGCCCGGGGTGAGCACGAAGCCGTGCTTGCCGATGCCCGCGATCATCTCGGCCTTGCAGAAGCCGAGGATGTCGCGGTAGGCCCAGGCGCCGTGTTGTGCCTCGTCCCACCACGCAGGCGCGGGCTCGCCGCGCCATTGGCGGTAGGCGTAAATGATGCGGCCAATGTCTGAGTCAGGCTTCGGATCGCCCGTACCATCGGCAAGCTTGCTCTCGCCGTCGTCGCCGCCGGTGAGCACGCGCAGTGTTCGGGTTTGCATGGTGCCGAGCTTGCGCGCGTCGATGAAAAGCGTCTCGCTGCCGCGGTTGCGACCACCGTGTTTTAGGTTTCTGCCGGTTTTGTCGCGGGTGAGGAACCACAGGCAGGCCGGGATGCCGGTGGTGAGGAAGAGCTGGGCGGGAAGCGCGACGATGCACTCCACCAAGTCGGCCTCGACGATCCGCTGGCGGATCTCGCCCTCGCCGCCGGCGCCCGAGGAGAGCGAGCCGTTGGCCATGACGAAGCCAGCCACGCCACCACCACGACCGTTGGGAGGCGCTAGATGATGGATGAAGTGCTGGATCCATGCGAAGTTAGCGTTGCCGACGGGCGGCGTGCGGAAGCGCCATCGCACATCGTCGGCAAGGAGATTGCCCGACCAGTCCGAGATGTTGAACGGCGGGTTGGCGAGAATGTAATCGGCCTTGAGGTCGGGGTGCAGGTTACGCAGGAAGCTGTCAGCGGGCTGCGCGCCGAGGTTGGCCTCGATGCCGCGGATGGCAAGGTTCATGTGGGCTAGCCGCCAGGTGGTGGGGTTCGACTCCTGGCCAAAGATCGAGATGTCGGTCTTCTGCCCGCCGTGCGCTTCCACGAAACGTTCGGACTGCACGAACATGCCCGCTGAGCCGCAGCAGGGATCGTAGACGCGGCCCTCGTAGGGTTCGAGCATCTCGACAAGCAGGCGTACGATGCAGCGCGGCGTGAAGAACTCGCCGCCGAGCTTGCCCTCTGCCTTGGCGAAGTTACCCAGGAAGTACTCATAAACGCGGCCGAGCGTGTCGCGCGCCCTGGCGCGGTCGTCCTTGAATCCGATATTGGCGATCAAGTCGATCAGTCCCTTCGTCTTCTCGGGCGCGATGCCGCGGCGGGCGTAGTCACGCGGCAGCTTGCCCTTGAGACCCGGGTTGTCGCGTTCGACTGCAAGGATAGCGTCGTCGATCAGCGTGGCGATGTTGGCACGTGCGGCCTGGTTCTGAAGATTCTGCCAACGCGCCTCGGGCGGCACCCAGAAGACCCGCTCGGCGGTGTACTCGTCACGGCTTTCCAGCAGGCTCTCAAGCTGAAGGCCATTGATGCCGTCGGCTTCCAGCTCGGCCTTGAGCTCATCACGCCGGGCCTCGAAGGAGTCGGAGATGTACTTCAAAAAGAGCAGGCCAAGGACGACGTGCTTGTATTCTGCAGCATCAATCTGGCCGCGCAGGGTGTCGGCGGACTTCCAGAGGATCTCAGCGCGGGCAAGGTCGGTATTGTTCGCTTCACTACTAGCCATCAGGGCTCCGTCTCGGTTTCATTCATTGCATCGTACCCGGTGGGAATTGTTGGGCGCTGCTCAGGAGGTCTGACTCCGGATTATGCGCCTCCCTCCCTGCAATTCCACCTACATCACCGGCATCAGGTGGATCGCCGTGGCATTGATGAGAACGAGGACGGTGTCGCCTTCGTGCAGGGCCAGCTCCTCGCAGGCCCAGGTGGTGACGAGGGCCTCCAGGGGGAAGCCGCAGTCCAGGTGCAGGCGCACCAGCGGGCCCTTGGGTTCCAGGCCGGTGATCCGGGCGCGCACGCGGTTGCGGGGCGAGGAATCGGCGTGGGCGTGGACGTCCTTTTCCACCGCGACGCCCTCGCCGCGGATGCAGGCGTGGACCTATTCCCCGAGGGGTTAGCCCGAGCCCAGATCCGGCGCCAGCAGCGCGGGATTCGCCATTTTCTTAAACACGCGCAGGAGATCATGGCGGCGTGCCTCCGGGTCTCTGAGCGCGAAATTAGATCTCCGCGAAGAAGGCCGCGATGTCACGCGCGAGGCGCTCAGGTTCCTCCGCAGCGCCAAAGTGCCCACCGGCCGGCATCGCGGTCCACCGGCGAACGTCGTAAAGCCGCTCTGCCCATTCCCGCGGCGGGCTTCCCTCCGACACAAAGTTGTTGTCGAAGTTCGCAAATCCCGCGGGCGCCTGCACGCGAACGCCGGCTGGAATGTCCGCCCCATGCCACCGGTTGTCGAAATAATCGCGCATCGAAGGTGTGATGGTCTCCGTGGCCCAGTAGAACGTGAGCAGCGTCAAGAGAAAATCTTCCGGAAAGTGCGCTTCGAGATCGCCGCCGGAGTCGCTCCACGCGCGCCACTTTTCAAGAATCCAAGCCGCGAGCCCGGCGGGCGAATCGTTCAGCGCATAGCCGAGTGTTTGGGGCCTCGTCGACTGGATCGCGGAATAGCCCCG